>DNVL01000232.1 GCA_003507515.1 Legionella sp. | reverse complement strand
ACCACGCTGACGGAAGCCGGCTATGTAGGCGAAGACGTTGAAAACATCATTCAGAAATTATTGCAGAAATGTGATTATGATGTAGCCAAGGCGCAACAAGGCATTGTTTATATCGATGAAATCGATAAAATTTCACGTAAATCAGACAACCCATCCATCACACGAGATGTGTCAGGAGAAGGTGTGCAGCAGGCTTTGCTGAAACTGATTGAAGGCACTACCGCATCCATTCCACCACAAGGCGGGCGAAAGCACCCTCAGCAGGAATTTTTACAGGTCGATACTTCCAATATTTTGTTTATTTGTGGTGGTGCATTTGCAGGGCTTGATAAAGTGATTCGTGAGCGCAGCGATAAATCAGGCATTGGCTTTTCGGCTGAATTGAAGAAGAAAAAAGAAGATCATTCAGCTGAAAAGATATTGGACTCACTAGAGTCTGATGATTTAGTCAAATATGGTCTTATTCCTGAATTTGTCGGGCGCCTTCCGGTGGTGGCAACGTTACATGAGTTGGATGAATCCGCTCTCATAAAAATTTTGACCCAACCAAAAAATGCACTCACCAAGCAATTTCATGCTTTATTCAAAATGGAAGGTGCTGAGCTTGAATTTAAAGAGGAAGCGTTGCATTTAATTGCAAAAAAGGCATTGCAGCGAAAAATAGGTGCCCGTGGTTTGCGTGCCATCCTTGAAAATACGTTATTAAGCACCATGTATGAGCTGCCATCGTTAGAGGGGGTTACAAACGTCGTTATTGATGAACATGCGATCAATGGCGAAGGGGTTCCCATTTTAGTTTACCAGGATAAAGAAACGAAAAAAGTCGCAACTAGCGGCGAGTAATTGGACTTTTGACCCAGGGGCATGAAAGAAATGTTCATGCCCCTGGGTCAAAAAAATGGTTGGTTCATTGGGTTTGAAAATATGTCAATTTTATGAAAAACCCCAAACGTTTTATTCGGCAGCCTGTTACCAGTTCAATAAGGGATTATTATGTCTGATAGAAATGAGTTAGCACCCATCGATTTATCCACAACGTTTATTTTTCCGGTATTGCCACTGAGGGACGTGGTTATTTATCCCCATATGGTGATTCCGTTGTTTGTTGGGCGTGAAAAGTCAATCAAAGCGTTGGAAGCGGCAATGCTGGATAACAAACAAGTTTTTTTAGTAGCCCAGCGTAAATCTGCCAAAGATGACCCGTCCCCTGATGATTTGTTTAATGTCGGAACACTATCAAGCCTATTGCAACTGCTACGATTACCGGATGGAACGGTAAAAGTCCTGGTGGAAGGGGAACGCCGTGCGAAAGTGGACACCTATACAATCGATCCGCATGGGTACGTTGCTGCATCGTTGACCATCATTGATGACATCAGTGACACATTTAAACCGCAAGAAATTGAAATCATGACGCGGTCGCTGATGTCCCAGTTTGAACAATACATTAAATTGAATAAAAAAATACCGCCGGAGATTTTAAGTTCTTTGGCGGGAATTGACGATCCGGGTCGACTAGCCGATACCATTACGGCTCATTTAAGTTTGAAGGTGGAAGACAAACAAGATTTGCTGGAAACCTTGGATTTGGGTATGCGCTTAGAACGTTTAATGG
The DNA here is from genome assembly GCA_003507515.1 of Legionella sp. GTDB lineage: Bacteria > Pseudomonadota > Gammaproteobacteria > Legionellales > Legionellaceae > DDPF01. The sequence continues at coordinate 1,988 of DNVL01000232.1, read as the reverse complement.
CGGCCATTGAAACTGAAATTGATTTATTACAAGTCGAAAAACGTGTGCGTGGGCGAGTGAAGCGTCAAATGGAAAAAAGCCAACGCGAATATTATCTGAACGAACAAATCAAAGCGATTCAAAAAGAACTCGGCGAGCTAGGCGAAGAAGGCAATGAGATGGATCAATTAGAGTCCTCTATTCATAAAGCCGGTATGCCTAAAGAAGCGAAAGACAAAGCGCTTGCTGAGTTACATAAATTAAAATTAATGTCACCGATGTCAGCTGAAGCCACGGTCGTTCGTAATTACCTGGATTGGATGCTCAGCGTTCCGTGGAAAAAAAGAAATAAAATACAGTTTGATTTGAAGAAGGCAGAAGGTTTGCTGGATAAAGATCATTATGGTCTAGAAAAAGTAAAAGAACGCATACTGGAATACCTGGCTGTTCAAAAACGTGTCAAGCGTCTAAAAGGCCCCATTCTTTGTTTGGTCGGACCACCCGGCGTTGGTAAAACGTCATTGGGGCAATCCATTGCAAATGCAACAGGACGTACCTTTATTCGAATTGCATTAGGCGGCGTTCGCGATGAAGCTGAAATTCGGGGGCATCGGCGCACATATATCGGTTCGATGCCTGGAAAAATCATTCAGAAACTGTGTAAAGCAGGGGTTAAAAATCCTCTGATTATGTTAGATGAGGTTGATAAAATGGCAATGGATTTCCGAGGAGATCCAGCATCCGCACTGTTGGAAGTGCTCGATCCGGAGCAAAATCATACGTTCAATGATCATTATCTAGAAGTGAATTACGATTTGAGTGACGTCATGTTCATTGCCACCGCCAATTCGCTTGAAATTCCAGCCCCGCTATTGGATCGAATGGAGATTATTCGGCTCGCTGGATACACAGAAGATGAAAAGGTGAACATTGCAAAAAACTACCTGGTTTCAAAGCAGGAGGTGTTGAATGGTTTGAAGACGGATGAAATTGAATTTTCTGAAGATGCATTGCATGAAATTGTTCGTCATTACACGCGAGAGGCGGGTGTTCGAAATTTAGAAAGAGACATCGCAAGTATCTGCCGTAAGGTGGTAAAGGACATTCTGACCAACCAACCGGATAAAAAAATTAAAATCACAAAAGATAACATTGAGAAATTTTTAGGCGTGAAAAAATTCAGTTACGGACTGGCTGAGTCTCATGATCAAGTGGGACAAGTGACAGGTTTGGCTTGGACCAGTGTGGGCGGTGAGTTGTTAACCATTGAAGCGACCATGATGCCTGGCAAAGGTAAAACATTGCATACGGGTCAATTGGGTGATGTCATGCAAGAGTCGATTCATGCGGCGATGACCGTTGTCAGAAGCCGAGCGAAGTTGCTTCATTTGCCAGATGACTTTTATGAGAAAAATGATTTTCATATTCATATACCAGAGGGTGCGACCCCCAAAGATGGGCCTAGTGCAGGCATTGGGATGTGTACAGCCATTGTCTCGGTAGTGACTCAAATTCCTGTTCGCGCCGATTTGGCGATGACGGGCGAAATCACCTTGCGTGGACAGGTGCTGCCTATTGGGGGATTAAAGGAAAAATTGTTAGCCGCTCACCGTGGGGGCATTAAGCACGTTATTATTCCTGAAGAAAATAGAAAAGATTTGACGGAGATTCCAGATAATGTGTTAAAAAAATTAACCATTCATCCATTGAAGACCATTGAACAAGTGCTAGCGTTGGCTTTGCAGCGTAGCCCTTTTGTTGATTCTGCTTCATTAGTGTCCGATTTCGTCGAAGAAACTAAAAAAATTAAAAAAAACAAAAAAAATGATTTACATGCCGAAGAATAAGCGGTATATTCTCGTTCGTTGGCCACTACTGGTGGGAAACGTAAGAATTAAGTAGCTTGACTCGAGAAGATGAATTTGATAAAAACCTCTCGAAGAAAAAGGATAACTGCATAGGGGGACAGCATGAATAAGAGTGAAATGGTTGAAGCCATTATGAATGGT
>DNVL01000163.1 GCA_003507515.1 Legionella sp. | reverse complement strand
CATTGGGTAAACACAATTGGCGCCTATGCCAATATCAAGCGCCTTAATTAATTTTCCTGGTGGTAGAACACCATTATTGCTGGAAATTAATAAATCTGCCATGTAATGGATGTAGTCAGCCCTGCCAGGAATGGGGGGGCAGAGATAATTCGCGGGAATGTCCCAATTTGAAATGCCATAAAATTGCTTTAACAATGCCTTGTTCAATGTTTTTACAGCCATTGGATTGCTGAAATCGATTGATATAATATTGTGCTTGTTGATTGATGTTAATTCGGAAAGTTCGGGGCAGCATAGCGTGAGTTGTTCAAAGTCATAACGGAAACGATGTGGGTTCCGAGGATGCAAGTCGCTTTTTTCTAAAGGAACTATTTTTTGTTTTTCAGCCAATTTAGATTTGTCCAGATAGTTTTATTCTTGATTTACAAGCCATTGGTGTAGCGACAATTGTATTCTAGTGGCGTGAAAATGACACCTGTTTTTGCGCGCTATTCCAATCTCATTCGTGGTTATATAGTTTAACTTAATGAAGAACCCGATCGCCTGTATCCCCGCTCAATATAGCATAACCGATAATGCGGTTAATCTCAGGGGCCACATCAGGGAATACTAGATTAAATTGCTTCATGGCCATTTCTGGGCTGGATTGATTGGCTAGAATAATGCGGGTCACTGACAGAAGAAAATTTTCTGAGTCGAGGGCGTTGGCTTTGTTTAAATATTCGCGGGCCTCATTTATGTTATTTTTCAAGGCACTGACCAGCGCAAGTCCAGCCCATCCATCAGCACTGTCGGCATCTAGTTNNAGGCCAAAGCGCGCTGGCCTTGATAAATGCAAGCTCCGCCGCCGTGATGTTCATGTGACGCATCTGCGTGGTGCCCAATGCAAACCAAAGCCGACAATCGTTTGGATTAATGGCAATCAGTGCCTCGATTTCAGCTAGCGTGACCTCCTGGCGAAGCGTGCGCAATAACATGTGCACCAACTGGCCTTGGTAATTCGCTGGATTGAGGCCTAAGGCTTGACGTGAAAACACAGCAGCCTGCACTGTATCATTGTTATCGAGGTGCAACAGTGCCAATAGGCCTGCCATGTCTGCATTTAAGCCGTGATTTAAAGCCAAGTCGTTTAATAGCGCAATGGCCTCGGACACCGCATGCTGATGATGCAGGATGTTGGCTTGCAATAATCCCACCGATACCTGTAAATGCGTGTTGGTTTGATCCTGCTCCAAATAGGACAGGTGGCGTTGCAGTTTGTCTTGCAGATCTTGAAGGCTCATCGGGTTCCTTAATGAAAGCTGGTAACTAGTGCCTGAACGACTAAATCAAAGCCATCGATCAGTACAAACAATAAAATTTTTATTGGCAGTGAAAGGGTCATGGGAGGCATCATCATCATGCCCATGGTCATTAAAATACCCGAAACAATTAAATCAACCAATAAAAAAGGCAAAAATATCATAAAGCCAATTTGAAATGCCGTTTGCAATTCACTTAGCATGAACGCTGGGACCAATTGATAAAACTTAATGTCAGACGCCTTGGAGGGTATCGGTTCTTTCGCTAATTGCCAAATCAATTGTAAATCTTTTTCATGTGTTTGTTTTATCATGAAGGCTTGCAAGGGCTGGATGGCTTTTTTTAATGCAACGTCTGTCGTAATGGATTTGTCTTGATAGGGCGCATAGGCTTCCGTGTAGATTTGAGTCGCTACCGGCATCATGGTAAACATCGTTAAAAACAATGCCAGGCTGATGATGACAATATTGGGCGGTGTTTGTTGCAGGCCTAACGCACTGCGCAACATGGACAAGACCACGACAATGCGAGTAAATGACGTGAGCATGATTAAAATACCCGGCGCAAGGCTTAACACACTTAATAGCGCGAAAACCTTCAAGGCCGGTGATACGTCGGTTGAATCAAACTGAATACCACCCAAAAAGGGATCGGTTGTTGCGGCTAGGCTGACGGCAGGCAATAGCAAGATGACAATTGAGAGCAAGGCATTATAACGACGCATGGATATTCTCGGTGTCCAATGCATGCAAAGCCAGTGCATGTTGGTTATCGGCCAATAAAAACCGTTGGTTTTGAAAGCCAATGATATAGACAATGGTTTTATTGCCCAAATGTTTTTTTTCAATCAGCTGGCATGTACCTACGGGACAGACACGCGACTTGTGTTTCCATGCCATGAAAAAAGCAATGGCCAGTAATGCAATCACCGTCAATCCGACATGCAATCCGCTGATGTGAGGTGCGAAGGGTAGTTTGAAGGCAATGTCTGAGGCAACAGCAACATCAGTCATCATCCCGCAATCTCCGTGATTTTGATGGCGAAACAATCATCGCAACTCATTAAATCCCCACGCGCAATGACCTGGTTATTTAACAAGATGTCGACCGGTTCGTTTGTTTTTTGACTTAATGGCAGAACGGCGCCTGGTTTGAGTTGACGTAATTCTTGGATAGTGAGGGTTAACGTGCCCAATCGAACCAAACACGACACCTCTATGCCGCCAACCAATCCAAGGTAGTTTTCGTTGATGGTAGGGGTGTCCGTCGTGTTAGGGCTGGGCTGTTGTTCCATGAGTTCTAATTTTTTTACAGTAATGGTCATGATGTTCTCGTTATTTGAATGGATTTATAGGAACGGGTTGCACCGATGCTGGCATGGCACACGGTGTGTTGTTGATGAGTGAGCGTGACAGGCGTTGTCATTCGATGCTCGGTTTTAATGACATCGCCTACCTGAAGGCTCATCATGTCT
>DNVL01000208.1 GCA_003507515.1 Legionella sp. | reverse complement strand
CAATCAATATTTAGACTTGATCGAGTTGGCTTATTATTGCCTCATCACAGGCTTTGAAGGAGAGCATCATGTACGAGCCGATGGTCGACAAGCCCTTGATAACCTCATTGAAGAACTACACCAGTTAATCAAGCAGCATCGGGTGAACAAACCACACCGACTTTTCAAAGAAAACCAACCCACAAACCATGAGCCAACCAACCCTAAACCCCTCATTCTGACCGCGTTCATCACCATGGCCATGCTCGTCTCTCTTTATCTGGGCAGCCATTTATTGCTTGAACAGAAAGCAAAAACACTTATCCTTGGACATTCAGTCCTCCTTAACATGGACCATTAATGGATCAATCGCTACGTACGTTGTGTGATACACTTAAAAAAACCATCCGCCAGCTCAAGCCACAACACCAGGCGGTATCATTCTTCCTGCTCACCGGCAAAACGCGCCAAGGAAAAACAACCCTGCTGCGACAAAGCCAGTATGAGCACATCATCGTGCATGCCGAACGCGGTGCGGATATTTATTATAATCAAAACAGCGTGATTTTAGAGCTCTCTGAGTCATGGCTGAATCAAAGCAAACATCTCCTCCAATATACGTTAAAACAATTAAATCGCTGCCATCGCACCGTCAAAATCACGGGCATTATTTTATGCGTAGACATCAACGATCTCTTTCTGGCAGAGCCCATTGAATACAAACCTCAAAGCAAGGCCCATGCCCAGTTTCTTGAACGTTTTGGTACCAGTTTAGGGTATCGCGTGAACACCGCTATTCTATTCACAAAACTGGATGCGCTGGCAGGATTTTGCGATTTTTTTCAACAGGATCATGCAACGGAATTAAATAAACCACTGGGTTTTTCGTTGGATGATGCGAGCAAGCCGAGTGAATTATTAGACCAATATCAAACGCAATTTGACCATTTCATTGAAGTATTAGGCCAACAAGTGATCAATAAAATCCACCCGGCCCGTTCTAGCATCAAACGCACCCTCATTCGTGAGTTTCCACTGCAATTGGCCTATTTACGCGCAGCAATACAGTCCCTCATCCAACATATACCTCCGCGTCGATTTCACTTAAGCGCGTTGTATTTTACCAGTGCAGAACAAGGCACAGCCAGCCTCGACAAGCTCAATCAAAAAATTCAACATGAATATGGATTAACCGTTCAAGATCAATTTCCACAATCCACGAATTACCAAGCCTATTTTATTGACGGTGCATTGTCTGCTTTTCATGCCCAAACCAAACGTCACGCGCCTCGCATCACCCGAGCACACCAATGGGCAATGGGTAGTTTTGCCGGCATAGCGGGACTCGCATTGTTCTTGATAATCCATCAATATCTAAACTCAGCCCAGATACTAGACGAAGCCAGCAAGGAATTATTGGCTTATGATATATTGGCGAGCCAGCAAAACAAACAAACCGCCGCATTGTATCATTTAGCCAAAGCCTCGGGCCAATTGGATGAAATCGCATCCAACACCTTCTCATCACAATCCATTATTCAACAATTAAAAACCCAACTGCAAACCGACACAAAACAACACCTAAACGACCGCTACCTCCCGCACTTGCTCACCGAGCTTGAGCAGGTCATCACGGATAATCACCAAACACAACCCGCACGGTATGACGCGTTAAAAATGTACCTCATGTTTGCCTCACCCGAGCGGTTCTCAGCAAACGAGATCGAGGCATGGTTCCGTGCACATTGGGACAAAACCAACCCTCAGCATGCAAATAAAAAGTTGGCGTTATTGAGACGTGCATTGCACCAACCAAGGCTTGCAGTCCCTATCAATCAAAGCATTGTGCGCGATGCTCGAAATGACCTCAATGCGTTGCCCGCTACCTATCTGTATTATTCACTGGCTAAACGTGCCTTTTCCAAAGCAACACAACCACTCAACATAGACGGTTTTTCACTGGCCAGCAAAGAAGTACCGGTGTATTTAACAAAATCAGGCTTTGAATCGGTGCGCTTGAGCTTGCCCGCCATTGCAACGCAACTGCAAAACGACAATTGGGTACTCGCCCGCCAAGACATCAGTGACTTAAACACACTACTCCAGCAAGCCTATTGTTACGAATACGTGGTCTGGTGGCAGAAATTTATGCGCCATACGCGCCCACTGCATGTGGAAAATTACCGACAAGCCCGTGAATTAACCCAGGCTCTTCACAAATCCGATGGCATCACCCAGCTCCTTGCCATCATTCAACAACAAGTCAGCCCAGAGTCAGGACCTGACGCCACATTATTTAATCAAGAAATCGCCAGCAAATTTACGGAGTTGAGTTTAATCAGCCGTTCGGCCGTGATCCATTTATCGGAAACGTTGGAAGAATTAGACCGATTCTTATCCACACTATCGATCGTTAATGACCACGGTAAAACGGCATTCACCTTAACGCAAGGGCGGTTCCAAGGCGATACGTTAAACAATCCGCTATCATCGCTCTACGGTTATGCCCATCAGCTGCCCGCTCCCGTCTCCGAATGGGCCAAAAATATTGCCGATGACACCTGGTTTACCCTCATCAGTGACAGCAGAGCCTATATCAATCAACAATGGCAACAGACGGTTGTTC
>DNVL01000043.1 GCA_003507515.1 Legionella sp. | reverse complement strand
ATTAAACCCGCTGTGGGATGGTTTTTCTGAACCACGTTGCCAAACAAGTCATATTTAAACCCGCCAATGGACAGAGGGCCTTGGGCGAGCGCATAAATTTGATTGTCCGGGCCTTTGAGTGGGGAGACGAGAAGGGTGCCTCCTAAAAGACTTTTGGCGTCGCCCAAAGAGGCGACATTGATATCTAATTTATCACCTTGGTGCGCAAAATATGGCAAGTTTGCGGTGATGATCACGGTGGCTGTGTTACGGCTGTTAATGTCATTGGGATTGATGTTAACGCCAAAGCTTTGCAACAAGTTTGCGATCGCTTGTGTGGTATCTTTGTTCCGTCGAGAATCACCTGATCCAGCAAGGCCAATGACCAGCCCATAGCCCGTAATGGGGTTTTCCTGCAAGCCGGATAAATGCGCGATGGATTTTAACCGTACAGAAGCTATAGCGGTTGGGCCAGTTAGCAGTAAAATGAAAAGCATCAAAGCAGCGATTAAATCCCTCATCAAACAAGCCCAACCATTGACAATAGTCGATAGACATAATTGTGCCGTTGTGAATCAGACACAGATCCATCTCCAGTATAGGTAATGCGTGCATTGGCTAGTCGCGTAGACAGCACGGTATTTTGAGTGGAGATGTCTTCTTGCCGCACGACTCCGCTGAGCCGTATGGTTTGTAATTCGCCGTTGATTTGAATCCGCTGGTGTCCCTCAATGCAATAACTTCCATTGGGCAGAAGGGTAGTGACTTGCACGGTGAGAGCTGCCTTGATTTTACCATCGCGCGCGGTTTTAGCGCCGGCGCGGCCATCTCCTCGAAGACCAAAAGAGACTTCCTCCGGACGCTTGTTGTAGCTGGCTTCCAAGGCTGTTTTTATCTCTTTACTCGAAGATAGATCGGCACTCGTTTTGGCATCAGATGTTTCCATGACAATCACCGTGAGCAAATCACCTGGAAGATAGGCTTTTTTATCTGCAATATAAGGGCGATACAAGCCATCATTAAAGAGGCTCACGGCATGCGTGACGTGACTTGAACATGCAAGGACAAATAGTAAGCAAGCCATTTTTTTCATGAAGCAATCTCAGCATGTTGAAACCCCTGTATAGTGGCAGCAAAGGTTTTTTGATTTAGTGGATTTTTGACCGTGATCGTGTCGCCCAGATATCCATCCGACAGGGCGATGGCTTCCATCACGACGGTAATGCTGTGATGGTGCGCGAATACCTTGAGGCGTTGGCCATGTGTGATAAGCGGGGCGGCCTTTAGTTGGTTTTCCAGGAGGACGGCATGACGGGCGAGTGATGATTTTAGCCAATGGTGTTCTGGAATGGATTGGGCCGGCGGGGCGTTTAGGCCTGCAATATTTTGTTCTTTTTCCTGAAACATATCTTGGGTGAGTAGGGTGTTGGAACGCACATCATGCGTTGCCACCCACACAGGAGCATGCGCTCGCACATTAAACCAGACGGCAAGGCGAGGCGCTTGATGGTTCTTGTGCACAAGCCAGACGCATACGCGTTTGGAAGTTGGAAACGCCTGCGTAACCTCTGTTTTGAAGTCATCCAAGGCATATTCGCTATCCTTCAGATGCGTGAGCGCGGTCACCTCAACACGGGTGTATTGGGGCGCTAGTTGATGGATTAATGCGGCTTTCGCTTTCGTGATCAGTTCGCTCCCTGTGGTTTGAACAGATTGCGTCACAACGATATGCGTTTTGCCCACCCATGTTGTTTTTAACGGCCCTAGTCGCGTGGTCATCCAAGCCATTATTTTATCGTGTGTGATGGTTTCACCGGGATTGGGATGGCTGTCGAGGGGTAATTGGGACCAATGGTGTACGTCTTTTTGAATGACGAGTAGATCGCCCAAAAGGGTTGCCTTTGGGGTAATATTCGGTTGAAATCGAAGCACGGTATCTGCCGCAGCCGAGGGTTGGAAGGCAAAGAGAAACATCAACGACAGAATCACTTCAAAAGGTTTACTCGCGAATTTCATTGGTCATCTTTTCCAGTTCATCCGCGATTTGCACGGCTTTTGCATTGAGTTGATAGATACGTTGCGCCATGGTTAACTGCATCAACGCGTTGACCATGTCGACATTTGATCCTTCGATTTGTTTTTGCAGTAAAACGCCCATGCCACTGCTGCCCGGATTATCGATCACGGCGTCACCTGTTTTTTCGGTCGGACTATATAGACCCGATCCCAAGGGATCCAGTGATTCCGGATCTAAAAATTTGGCCAGTTTAATGGTGCCTAGCAGCTGGGGTTCTGGATCATCATTGAGCGTGGCCTCTACATCGCCATTTTTTTGAATATGTATTTCGACAAAATCCTCTGGCAATTGGATATTGTCCGCGAGTCGCAGACCCTCTTGCGTGGCCAAATACCCGTCGCTATCGACCGTTAAACTGGAGTTTCGGGTATAAGCCGTATTGCCATCGGTGTTGACCACTTGAAAAAAACCATTCCCATCAATGGCAACATCGTTCCAATTATTGGTCGGCTTGAGTGGGCCTGCACTGAAATCTTTTGAGGTCTTGTATACAGACGTGCCCAATCCAATTTTCGCACCCGTTTGATGCTGGAACATCGGTGTGGTGCCATCGATGTTTTGGTACAATACGTCTTCAAAGGTGAGCTTGGTGGCCTTGTAATTCGGCGTGTTTAAATTAGCCAAATCATTCGCAATTTTATCGATATAGTATTCTTCCGATTTCAAACCGCTGGCGGCAATGGCGAGTGCATCAGACATTTCCTTCTCCTAATTGATTGATAGCTGTGGATAACATGCCATCGGCCGTGCGCATCACCCGTTGAGAGGCTTCAAAATGGCGAGATGTTTTGACCATCTCCATCATTTCGTCGATTGATTTCACATTGGATTGCTCAAGATAGCCTTGCAACACATGGGTCGCATGGCTCGCCGGGAGGGCGGGTTCATGGCTTTCATACAAGCCTTGTCCTTGATAGGTCAACGCGTTTGGATTTGCAAACTGCACCACATTGACTTGGTCGACTTTGCGATGGTCAATAAACAACCCGCCGCTGGCATCAATGGTAAACGGGTTGTCATCCACACGCAGCGTACCCCCTTGCCCCAACAATAAAGCGCCCGTTGCGGTTGCCAATTCGCCGTGTTCATTCACGTGAAAATCCCCCCGACGCGTATAAAAAACGCCCTCATCCGTTTGGACTTCAAAATAACCATCACCCGCCAAGGCCAGCTCGTTCGGAATACGCGATTGAACAAAGGTGCTCTGGACGTTCTGTGTTGCCAGCTGCATGCTTTGACTCGCGGCAGTCATACCTGCTTGCAGGTGCTCATCAAATCCGACCGATTCAATCAGTTCGCGTTTGTAGCCCGGCGTTTGCATGTTGCTGACGTTTTGACTAATCGATTGCAATCGAAGTTGATCGCGCAGCATGGCCATTTGTGTCGCTGTTATTGCATCTAACATCAAAATTCCTTAAGTCACCACACCAAATGATTCCACTTGAATCGTCAGCGGGATCTCATTCATGCTTAAAACCGTGAGGTGTGGAATGACACGCTGGGTTAATTGCCGAATGTGGCGCCGCAATAATGTCGAACACAATAAAACGGGCTTTTTTCGCTCGCTCAGCATGGATTCCACCTGAAGGGCTAACGATGAAATCAACCGTTCGGTAAGGCTGGGTTCTAGTGCCAAGTAATCATTTGTCATTCGAGAACAGAGTGTTTTTTCCAGCGGAGGCGCCAGCGTTAAAACCGGTAAATTGACTGGATGTGACATCAATGTTTTACAGATGCGAATGGCCAGGCGCGCGCGAACCAGTTCGGTCAAGGCCGCCACATCGGTGGTCGATTTGCTATGATCCAAGAGCACTTCAAGAATGCGGGTTAGATCTCGAATGGAGACCTGTTCTTCCAATAGATTTTGTAATATGTGTTGCACATGGCCAAATGGCAATAACGCTGGAATCAGTTCGTCACGCAAATGGCTGACGGCCGGTAATTCGAGTAGTTTTTCTGTCTGCGCACGCGTCAAGAGTTCTGGCAGATGCTCCTCCACCACATGGCTTAAATGGTTTGCCAGCACGGCTAGCGGCTCGCGTACCATTAAATCCAGATCAAGGGCTGCTTGACGTTCTGTTAAGGGGATCCAGGTGGCATCCAATCCCACGCTTGGATCAATCACGGCAATGCCTTTCAATGGGATTTTTTTAGTGGATCGTTGAAGGGCCAATACCGAACCCATGTGTAGTTGATTTACGCCTTGCGTATTGCCTTGAATGCATATGGCATAAAACGGGTAGCTCAAGCTGTTATCGACGCGCAACTTCACCTCGGGGATAACAAATCCCAAGGCATAAGCCAAACGTTCACGAATGTCAGCGACCCGGTGAAGAAAAGCGGTTTCCAACGGGAGTAATTCGTCAAACAACGCAGCATTTGCTTGAATTTCGATGGGATGAATTTGTATTTTTTCGTACAAAGATTCATCATGGGTTGATTCAATCACTGTGTTGGGCAGGTGCTTTTGAGCGCGGGTCGCAAACACGCTGGCCATCACAAACAAGGTTAAAATCATCAAGACTGGAAACACAGGAATGCCTTTTAAACACAGCAAACCCACCAAGCAAAAACAAACCATCAGTAAACTTCTGGGATACGCTGCTACCTGTTTAGCGACTTCACTGCCTAAATGTGCATCGGTAGCGGCCCGTGTGACAATGATGCCGGTGGCCAATGAAATGGTCAGTGCGGGTATTTGCGTGATGAGACCATCGCCCACGGTGAGTAGCGAGTAGGTATGGATGGCTTCGCTGATGCTCATTCCCTTTTGGGCCATGCCAATGGCAAACCCACCAATGAGATCAACTAAAATAATCAACACACCTGCAATCGCGTCTCCCTTCACAAATTTACTCGCGCCATCCATCGCCCCATAAAAATTGGCTTCTTTTTCAATTTGAGCGCGCCGACATTTGGCCTCGGCTTGTGAAATGATGCCCATGTTCAAATCAGCGTCAATGCTCATTTGTTTACCCGGCATGCTGTCGAGTGTGAACCGAGCCGCGACCTCCGCCACGCGTTGTGCTCCATTCGTGACCACCACATATTGCACAATGATTAAGATCATGAACACGACAAGCCCCATGACATAGTTGTCATGAATCACGTATTGCCCTATGGCGTCAATCACACGTCCCGCATCCCCATTGGATAAAATCAAACGCGTGGCTGAAACATTGAGGGCGAGACGAAACAACGTGGAGATGAGCAGTAACGCAGGGAAGGTCGAAAAGCTCAAGGGTTTGTCAGTGTAAAAAGTCAGTAACAGAATGGTTAATGCCCAGCTAAAATTGGTAATGAACAGCAAATCAAGCAACCATGCGGGGATGGGGATGAATAGAATCAGTAGAATGCCTGTTGCAAAGGCAATCATCACCATTTCACTGCTCTGGTTGAAGACCGATTTGTTTTGCATCATGCGGTTGCCTTCTGGCGATAAACGTCACGAAATATCATGGCGACCATGGGGAAATGTTCGCGTTTGACCCATTGATTTAAATCCGATGCCACAAAGAGGAGACGTGCAAGCGATTTGTTTTCAATAATGGGCACGTGATGGCGGGCTGCAAGCGATTTGACTTGTTTCACCAAGTCACCTTGAACCTTGCATACTATTTTAGGGGCGGGCATGCAGTTGCGGTCATATTTTAGCGCAATGGCCAAGTGGGTCGGGTTTGTGATCACCACATCGGCTGTTTTAACCTGTTCCATGGATGCGGTTTTTTGGCGAAGTTGGTGTTGCAATTGTTTGCTTTTTGCTTTTATCTTCGGATCCCCTTCGCGCTGTCGGTACTCGTCTTTGAGTTCTTGCTTGCTCATGCGCTGGTCTTTGCCAAATTTCCAAGACGTGTAATATTTATCAACAATCGCCAATGCAAACAGCACAGCCACTATTTGCAGCATGATTTTAGACAAGAGCGCTATGATCACCCGAGGGTACTCTGCAGGAGTGAATGCCATGAAGTTTAAAAAAGTGGGTAATTCACGCCTTAGACTGACGCACAATAGAAAACAAACAAGGGTGAGCTTTAGGGTTGTTTTCCCTGCATCCACGCATGATTTGGAGGAAAAGAGGCGCTTAAATCCTTGAGACAGATCGAGCCGCTTAACATCCGGTGACAGGGGGGCCCCAGACCAGACAAAGCCGGTTTGAGCAATCGTTACGCACGCAATGGCCAATAGTCCGGTCAATGCAAAAGGAGCCCATAGAGAAAGCAGCGTTGACCCGATGAACTGCTGCAATTGATGCATGGTGTCGACACGAAAGGGGATGCGTCCCGTTAAATACAAAACGTGGGTTAACAAGGCTTTGATTTGAACCCAGCACGAGGGCCAAAGGGCCGTCAACACACCGAGAAACACCAATAAAAACACACAGGTATTCAACTCCGTGCTCTTGCTAACCTGGCCTTTTTCTTTGGCTTTCTGCAACTTGTAGGCGCTCGCCTTCTCTGTTTTTTCACTCATCGCTTGATGCCCGCCCAAGATTGAAAGCATGCCGAAAACAGCTGGTTAAACAGCGGATTGATTTGGGTTAACAGCAAATAAAAGATGAACAAGCCCATCATGATTTTAATCGGCAAAATTAAAAAATAGGTGCTCACTTGCGGCATGTTGCGAGTCAAAACAGCACCTGACAGATCAACGACCAACAAGCACACAACAATTGGGCTCGCCATCATCAATCCGAAGGCAAACATGCCTGTAAACTGTTGAATGATGGGGACGTACCCATGAGCTAACATCAGACGCCCAGGCGGGATGATTTCACATGACATCACCAAGGCTTGAATTAATTGATGATGGCCATCGATTGCAAAAAAGAACAAGACCCCCAGCATCAGCAATAATCGACTGCTTAAGGGCTCGCAGGTGTGATCAGTGGGATTAAAAATAGCCAATGCGTTAAGGCCCATTTGCGTGTCCATGAGTTGACCTGCAATTTGAATCACGCTAAAGGCTGCATACAGACTAAGCGAGAGAATGAGTCCATTGCACAGTTCCGATAAACCGCTCACGATGAGCGACAGGTCATCGACTGCCAATGCGGACCGTTCCAAATGCGCGACAATCAACAGGCTGAGCATCAAGACCAGCAGGATTCGCACGTGGATAGGCAATAATCGAATGGCTTCAATGGGTGAAAATAGCAAAACGGTACCGATCCGAATGGCCACCAAAAATGTGCAGGATAAAGGCGATACAGCGACCGTTATCATCCCAATGCCTCTGGAATGCCTTCGATGATGTGTTTGGCAAAATCAACCATTGCGTGCAACATCCACCCTCCGCAAAGCATCAACATCACGATCACCACCAATATTTTAGGCGTGACACTGAGGGTTGAATCTTGAATTTGAGTGACCACTTGCAAAATCGAGACAACAAACCCGCAGAGTAGGGCCGCTAAAATCACGGGGGCGGATATCATGAGCGCGTTCCATAGCAATTGTTTTGATAAATAGATAGCAAGATCTTGATGCATCTGTCTTTTTCCATGATTGACGAAGGGCTGGATGTAAAAACATAATCCATGGCAGTTATATATTAAATATCTCGGCTCGAATTAAAGCAGAATTGGCGTGTTCAAGCAAGTGTTTTTTTCTTTGTGTGCTTTATTTGTGTTGTGACAAAATGATTCGACTGGGTAACGAACAGCCACAAATCGTATGAAAACACTAAAAATTAACCCATTTTTGTTAATTGACGGCATTCATTTCTGTCATTATCATGCAGCTTAATCGACGGAAATGAATGTGTGTTGTGAATATTAAGGAAAATCGCTCGGTGAAAAAACAGGGCTTGCTCGCACTCATAAAAATAATGGTTGCTTTATTTTCAATGACAGGCGCTGTAATAGCAGAACCCACCCCATCTCTGTTAATGAGCATCCAGCTCGTTGAACCACCGCATGCACTGGCACCCAATGTGATCCCCATCCTGAATCAGAGCGCGCTGGCCAATTCGTCGTTTTATTTTAATGTAAAACCGTTTGTTACCCTGCGTCAAACAGACATCTGTTATTGGATCACGAATTTGTCGGCGAGCACTGATCATAAGACAACCGGTATTGTTGGGCACGTTGTGAGCGCAACAGGACTGCCCACTGGGGTTGTTCAAACCAGCAGCAGTATTGGTGACTGTTACCCGATGCTAGATTTGCCATCGCGGAGCAGTTGCCGTTTGCACTTCCATGTGAATCCCGCGGCATACAACCCCTCACCAGGCGGCGATGCACCCCTTGTGATGCTTCAGGTTTTGTGGAAATGGGGGACACATTATAAACGCAATGGAGGCGCTAATATTCATGCATCTCCAAGTGTGGGGATGGAGCGCATGACAAACGCCCTGGCACCCATCATGGTATCCCCAAAAATCATCGTCACACCCATTGAACAAGATGGCCTGCGTTATGATTCGGCGATCTCATCCATTGTGGGTGTTCCAACACGCATGGGTGACTATCCATTTATTATTTCTGCGGTGAATGGCTCTTTAGCGTCGGCGCCTGAGATCTTCACAATAAATGCAAAGCCCAATCCGCATGATACACCTATTTTTAAATTGCATCATCGCATGGCCAGCGCCATGCCAGAACGAGAGTACCAACTCAACTTAATGGCCTTGATTGAAACCATTCCCAGTGTTGCTTTGAGCAATCAGATTCGCTTTCGCATCGAGAATCATCGCGAGCATCCAGTCTGGCTCAGCGTGGACGATGAAAATCCAACGCTTTTACATGGTCTTGTTCCCCCGAACGAAGGGGGGGAAATCAAGCATGTGACGCTCATCGCCACCTCCAACACGGGTGGCGATTCTGAGCCTTGGACAATCGATATTCCAGTAGCCTTTGATCCAGAAAAAAAACCAAAGATTCAAAAAGGCGTTGTGTTGCATGGTAACGC
>DNVL01000052.1 GCA_003507515.1 Legionella sp. | reverse complement strand
GCGTTTTCATGTCAAGCAAGCAACAGACATTGGGTTTTCAAACAGAAGTCAAGCAGATGCTGAATCTGGTTGTGCATTCGTTATATAGCAATAAAGAGATTTTTTTGCGTGAGTTAGTCTCTAATGCATCAGATGCACTGGATAAACTGCGTTTCTTAGCATTGGCGAATGGTGCGTTGTATGAAGACGATCCTGATTTGCGCATTACGATTGAATTCAATGAAAAATTAAAAACGCTCACCATCTCCGATAATGGTATCGGTATGAATTGGGATGAGATAGTTGAAAACTTAGGCACCATTGCAAAATCGGGCACCAAGGAATTTTTAAGTCATTTATCCGGTGAGAGCGCTAAAGACTCCCAATTGATTGGCCAGTTTGGTGTCGGTTTTTACTCCGCTTTTATCGTGGCTGATAAAGTGACCGTGAAAAGCCGACGTGCGGGTTTAAGTGCTGACGAAGGCGTTATCTGGGAGTCTGCAGGCGAAGGTGAGTTCACCATCGGCCAAATCAAAAAAGACACGCGCGGCTCGCAAATTATATTGCACCTGAAAGAAGGCGAAGATGAATTCTTAAGCGATTGGCGTTTGCGTAGCCTTATCACCAAATACTCCGATCATATTTCTTGGCCCATCGTCATGAAAAAAACAACAGAGGAAGACGATAAAAAAGAAGAACCTGTGTTTGAAACCGTTAATAAAGCCACCGCACTATGGACCTTGCAGAAATCTGAAATCACAGAGGATGAATACAAGGATTTATACAAACACATTTCCCATGATTATCAAGAACCCTTGATGTGGTCGCATAATCATGTAGAAGGCAAACACAATTACATTAGTTTGCTCTACATTCCGAGTCATGCGCCATATGACCTGTGGCAGCAAGAAGTCAAACATGGCTTGAAATTATATGTGAAACGCGTGTTCATTATGGATGACGCTGCACAATTTCTACCACGCTACTTGCGCTTCATTAAAGGAGTTGTGGATGCCAGTGATTTGCCACTGAATATTTCGCGTGAAATATTGCAGGACAACAAGCAGGTCGATTCCATTCGAGGGGCGTGTACCAAACGTGTGTTGACCATGCTTGAGAAAATGACAACACAAGAAGGGGATGTTTATCAGCGTTTTTGGGATGAATTTGGCTTGGTGTTAAAAGAAGGCATGGTGGAAGACTTTGCCAACCGTGATGCGATTGCGAAGTTGCTGCGCTTTGTGACCACCAATAGCACCACCGAAAAACAAACCATTTCGCTCAGTGATTATGTTGCACGTATGAAAGAGGGACAAGATAAAATTTATTATATAACGGCCTCTACCTTTAATGCGGCAAAACACAGCCCTCATCTTGAAATTTTCAATAAAAAGGGCATTGAAGTGTTGTTGTTAAGTGATCGAATTGATGAATGGTTAACAAGCCACCTCAATGAGTTTGAAGGCAAAAAACTGCAATCCATTAGCAAAGGCAAAATCGATTTAGGCGCTGATGAAGACGAAAGTGACGCGAAAGAACAAGAAAAGTCTTTGGCACCCATGATTGAGCAGATCAAAGGGGTGTTGGGCTCCCGTGTGAAAGACGTGCACCTAACGCACCGCTTAACCAACTCACCGGCGTGCATTGTGGCTGATGAGCAAGACATGGGATTTGAAATGCAACGCATTTTACAATCTGCGGGACAGTCATTGCCGGCTAGCAAGCCTATTTTTGAAATCAATCCTGAGCATGCGTTGATTAAACGCCTGCATGCGATTGAAGACGATGAGCGTTTTGCTGCATGGGTTGTGATGTTGTTTGAGCAAGCGGTGCTTGCCGAAGGCGGCCAACTGGATAATCCGGCTGATTTTGTGAACCGTGTAAATCAACTGTTAATGGCACCCTGAGGGTTGTTTTATTCACCATAAATGGCGCTTAGGGTGATTTGTGGTGAATAGTTACAAAAAATTTACATGATACACTGGTTTATCCTTTATGCTTCATGTACAATTAATCTTGTCTTGATTGTATTTGAGGCATTTGGATCGTTTTATTTAATTAGAATAAGGAAGTTATTGTGACTGATATTGAACTACAAAAAACCGTTGAAAATGTGATACAAGAAAAAGAACATGGTTTACAAGAATTGGTTTATGGATTGGTCACACGTTTTCTAGCTGAAAACAAAAGCAAATCCATCAATGATCTGTACGACATGATCCTTTGTGAAGTAGAGCCACCACTGTTACAAGCCGTTATGGAAAAACGACGAGGGAATCAACTGCAGGCAGCAAAAATGTTGGGTATCAGCCGTGGAACTATCCGCAAAAAACTTCAACGTTACTTTGGTACAAAATATTTTCGCTTAACTGACGAATAGTTTTCTACACATCAAAGTAAGCAAAAAAAAGGCATTGCAACCGCAATGCCTTTTTTTTTATTTGACTTTTTTTAACATGTTCCGCATCATGGTGTCAGAAGGATGTTAACCACAATAAGGATGTTAGACATGGTTAGAATCGTTGTTTTTGTATGCAGCACTTTGTTATCTATTGCCTGT
>DNVL01000238.1 GCA_003507515.1 Legionella sp. | reverse complement strand
AGCGGATATCACCATTGTATAAAATAGACATCATCAAGGTACGAATCAAGTCATCCCGGTGATGGCCTAATGCAATTTTCGTATAGCCATGCTCTTCTGCATAGCGATAGATAATGCCGCGTCGCAAACGTGAACACAGCGAGCAATACGTTTTTCCTTCCGGTATTTTTTCTTTCACAATACTGTAGGTATCGCGTGTTAAAATCTCATAAGGGATAGACCTCTCTTCAAGCCAGTTGCGAAGTTGAGTATCGTCCCAGCCCGGTTGTGCTTGATCGAGCGTAAATGCAAACACGTCAAACTTATTATTTGAACGCCGGCGCAGGGTATGCAGCAACGTTAACAGGGTAAACGAATCTTTTCCGCCAGATAAACAGACCATCACGCGATCACCGCGTTGAATCATGTTAAAATCAGCAATGGCTTTGCCGGTGTAGTGCAACAATTTTTTTTCAGTAGCGGATGGTAAAGAGGTCATGATAATACGATTAACTCCGTTGTGTGGATTGTGAGGCCGCGCCGTCAACACGCGTTGTTGCGAGCCATGAGTTGATTTCTTGAACATCATTCACATTTAAAGAACCTGCCAAATATTTTAAATTTAACAAGGCCATGATCAACCCATATTGATCGGCTGCCAGTTGATTTTGCGCTTCAAATAAATGCTGTTGTGCGTTGACCACATCCGTCATGGTTCGAGTGCCTACTTCGTACTGTGCTTGCACACTGTCTAAAGAATTCTTCTGTGAAACAATTGTTTGCCTATCTGCCGATACTTTGCTGATCCCATCAATAATGGTGTTAAAAGCGATACGGCTATTCACAACAACATCACGGTATGCAGCTTCCATTTGCTCACTGGATGTTTGGAAATCATATTGAGCTTGTCGTGTTTGTGAAAGAACCAGTCCTCCTTGAAAAATAGGGAAATTCATGGTCAATGCAATATTGGATGCCACCTGCTTTGCTGGGACAAAAATACTGTCAGCAAAACCGCTAGTAGAAGCGGTGTTGCTGGTACCGGTGTCATTGTGCGTCGTGGTGCTTGACCCTTTGATTGCAAATGTCGGCAAGTGACCCGCTGATTGTTTTTTTATATTGTCTCGTGCGGCAGCCAGACTAAATTTAGCCGCAAATAATTTATAATTCTGCTTCAATCCGGTAGAAACCCACTCATTTACATTATTGGGTTCGGGTTTTATCAGTGGGATTTTACTATCACGCAATACGGCAACATGCGCATACACATGATTGGTTAACTTGCTCAAGCTCTCCCCTTTGTTCACCAGATCATTTTGAGCCGAAATGACTTGAGCCACCGACTGGTCATACGCCGCTTGCGCTTCATAAACGGATGTGATGGCGTCTAAACCCACGTTGAATCGTTGTTGTGCCTGTTCCAGTTGCCGTTTGTTAGCACGCTTTTTAGCGTCTGCAAAATCAAGGGTATCGCCTGCAAATAATAAGTCAAAATACGCTCTGGATGACCGCAAGATCAAATCTTGGGCCGCGTTATTAAAAACAGCCAATGCTGCCTTCACCGAAGCCTTTGCTTGTTGAACTTGAGCCCAGGCTTGGTAATTAAAAACCGCTTGTGATGCACTGACTTGCCATTGNNGCACCGAATTGTGGCAACAATGCAGCCAAAGCCTGGGGAACGGCTTCGGTTTGCGACATATACGTGCTATAAGCCGCTTTAAACGTAGGATCATTTTCCAAGGATTGACGGTAAACATCCATTAAATCTGCCGCGTTTGATAAAGACGCTACGCTCAACAGCATCCAGGAGACATAAAAACGCATAGGCACACGAGGTGATTTTAACATGGACGTATCCTAGAAAACGAATGGATGAGGTTTCAATGCGTCTATCAATGGGGGCAGACGCGTTTCAAAGACAAATTGCTCATGCCATTGTCCACTGTGATCAAACGTGTGCAACTGCGCCTGCATCACAGAAGCCTTGCCAATAATAGCAAACAGTTTCCCCCCGGGTAGAATTTGCAATCGCTGGGTCTTATTTAAGGCATCAAACGCGCCAGTGAATACAATGACGTCATAAGGTGCCTTATCAAGCCAGCCACTGGAAGCATCGCCAGTCAATAGCTCAACGTTCGTGCATTGATATTGGTCTAATCTACGCCGTGCCATTGCAGTAAAATCAGCATAATAATCTACACTGACAACCTTTTTGCACATTCGGCTTAACATGGCCGTTAAAAAGCCAGTCCCCGTGCCCACTTCCAGCACCACCTCATGTCCTTGCAATGCAAGAGACTGTAATAACAAGGCTTCTTCTAAAGGAGTCATCATGCATTGCTCGTGTGGCAATGGAATTTGCATGTCAGAATAAGCAAAGGATTTGAACGCAAACGGCACAAATTCTTCGCGCGGAAAGGTATCAAACAGTGCCAAGACGGGCTCATAAAACACATTACCCGTACGCAACTGTTGCTTTTTCATGTTAACGCGTGCAACTTCATGGCTCATGAACAACCCTCTTTTTAAGTGTTATTATATCGTGGCCATTCTAGCAGGATTTAATTGACTTTGACATCTCGACGCAAACACCAGAAGATCGCATTGTCTTTCTTACACAAGCCACGGAGCCATGCATCATGCGAATACAAAGCGGGTGTTACTCATGGATCCTTATCGAGAGTTCTTTGAACCTTATTGGGTTCCCGAACATCGATTACTGAATAGCATGGCAACAGAAGATTCGGTTGCACACAAAAACCGTGGTTTCATTGTCGTAAAATGGCAGTAAAAAAGTCAACCGAATGCGTGCTTATTCAGGCTTTTGATATCGCTTAATGATTTCTAATAAGTTCAATGTTGCAGAACCCACGTTCAACGCACGTATTTTAGAGGCTATCTCATCACGTTGTGCAAAAACATTTTTGACAGCAAAGCATAACGCTTCAGGCGTTAACGCTTCTTCAGCTATCACAATGCTCATTCCTTCCTGTTCAAAATAACGTGCATTTTGAATTTGATCGCCTCTGCTGCTCAAGCGTGATAATGGAACCAAAACATGCGGTTTGCCTAAGGCTAGTATCTCACATAGCGCATTGGCACCGGCGCGCGAAAGGACAATATCACTGGCTGCAAATAAATCAGGCAGGTCTTCGTTGGCATATTCAAACTGAACATAGCCCGATCGCACCGATAAACTGGCATCCAAATGTCCTGTGCCACATAAATGAATCACTTGAAACGATTCACACAACACATTGAGCGCGGCTCTAACACAACGATTGATAACACTGGACCCTTGGCTTCCACCCACAACCAGCAAACAGGGTTTGTCATTCGTAAACCCACACAAAGCCAATCCCTTGCGGACGCTGCCCGTGAATAATTCACGTCGAATAGGCGTGCCGGTTAACTCGAGCTTATGGTGGTTTTTAAAATGTTTGCTCGCGGCCGCAAACGTGATACAAATTTTATCCACAAAAGGGAAACTCAAGCGATTGGCAAGCCCCGGGCTCATGTCCGACTCGTGCGCGACAATTGGAATGCGATTTAACCAGGCGCCAACCACCACAGGAAAAGCGACAAACCCGCCTTTCGAAAAAACAACGTGGGGCTTTAGCTGACGAAGCAAACGATACTACTGCACAA
>DNVL01000271.1 GCA_003507515.1 Legionella sp. | reverse complement strand
GACGGTTCGATATCGGGAGATAATGACCATGCCGATCGCAAAAATGACCATTGATGAGCGATTATTTGCTCACATTAATAACGATGCCTTTCTCCTGGGTAGTGCCGGATTGCAAGGCAATCGTTTTGCTTGTACGATTGGGTATTTAAATCAATATTTAGAAACCCTCCCGCCCGAAACGATTCCTGATGACGTGAAGCAGTTGCGCTGGGTCAGTAACACATTGGTTGAGTATGAAAACGACATCAGCATCGTAAAACAATTACCGCCTATCCTCGAGTGTCAACAGCAATTAACGAGGTTGGCTAACGCTATTCACACGGATATAAAGAATCTGCAGGCTCAGCAGTATTTGCTGGTGCCGGGGGGCTGGTCAACATACCGTGGCGGACACGCCGTGATTTATCAATACCGCTTGGATACTGAGGGGAATCTCCTCTTTTTCATCCATAATTCAGGCAGCGGCTTGCAGTTTCATGAAAAAAAATCTGACCGGGAAAAAGAACGCTATAATCCTGAGTTCACCTATCGCATTCCAAAAGAGCAGATAAGTAACCCATCCCTTGCCGACGTGATTTATAAGATGCTTGCAGCGATGGTTCCACAATTGCATAAACGGGATAAAATACGCCCACAATATCTTTATCAAGAGATCTTTCCGCAACTAAGCCATGTTGGCGGCACTGTTTTCAAGTCCACAACCATACCCGAAGACCACTGGTATACTGGCGGACAGATGTCGGGTACCTGTGCACAGCATTCGCTTCATCAAATGTTAAAATCCCGATTCGCAACGATTGATGCGTACCGCCAATTTATTTATGGGTTTAAAATGCACTCCATAAAGGACTATTTATCGCAGGATGGAAGATTGCGCGATCCTCAACAGCATGACTTGATTGAGCAGGCGATCAGGCACAATTTACGGTTATTGAATTTAGATAAATCTGATAGCCCAGGTGACGCGCTGTTTAGTGAGGCTGAAAAAACAGAAGGCCTTAACGCTTTATGCGGATTTTTGAGCCAATTGAGGGCGACCCCGTCTCCGGCTCAAACCGCCAATATGGGTTTTCCCACACCAGAAACAGAACATCACCTGAACTTAACCACACCCATAAAAGTGACGATTGACCACTACACCAGTGACTACCCACGTGAGTGGGTTGAAGTACCGCTGATGTTGACTGAAGATCAAGATTTGCTGGCGCACATGGATGCTGTATTGGTACGCTGCGATGCGTTGATTTGGGATCAAGATCCGGCCTTATTTGAACAGCTGGAGTCTTTTTTCCTGAATCTGCCGTTGCCACTGAATAAGATTAACGATCCTTTGCTGAAGGCCTATTCCTGTATCAACTCAGATGAAAGCGCATATGCTTTCTATGAGAAAATGAATCACTTGCAAACACTTTATTTTGAAACCTGTAAACGCTTGTTAGGTCCGAAAGTGGTATTGCCCAGGATGTACCTGGTTAAAATGAGCGCGTTCAGTGCAATAGGTCATGTGAATGAAAATTACCCACTGTCTGCGTATCGGCCGGGTTATCATGACTTTGTAAACAGCTTCTTGCATGTACTCTCTCCAGGCAGTGCCGATCAAGCCTGGATTGCAACAAAAAATCCCACCCAAGATGCACGATATCGGCATATTTGCGCGCTGTATCAATCATCAAATCAATTAAAAGGACCAGACGATTTAGCCGTGATTTCTTACTACGCCCAGCTGCTTGACGAAAAAACAACAACCGAGTTGGAAAAGCAGTATAATTCAAAATACGGCGATAATAACACTGATCTCCATCGTGCGCTTCGCACAGAAAAATACACGGCACTGTATTACTTGACTGAACACATCAATGAACTGACACAAATCCCTCAATTTCAGCCAGTCATTGATAAATTCAAACTGCAATTGGAAATGGAAAAAGCCTACACCTATAGATGCTGTATCGATTCGGTTTACACTGAAGAACCGATGATTAAGCTCAGTTTAACATTAAATAACATAAGGCTTCATTGCTCGCCTGCCAAGGGTAATTTTAAACGACTGAGCATAAACGATCTCCTCATGGAAAACAAATACGGTCTGAAAGAAAGGGCAGTATGCCACGCACTGCAATGTGATATAGATACAAATTTTAATCTCATGCCCAAACGCACGGACAATCATACCCAATTATTCCCAGGCAGTGATGCTAAAAAAGAGCGATTAACGGTAGCGTATGACAAGCTGACCCCTGAAGAAAAAGCCATCCTCGCTCAGCGTGAAATCCATTCAACGGATCTGGAAGAGCGCGAACTGTTTCATCTCCGGCGAGACGCTGCTTCTCAAATTAGATTAACCCTGGATTACTTTAATCGTCACTTGGAAAAATGCACCCAGGTTGATTTGCAGAAATATGTTGAAGCCAATTGTTTTCAACCCGGTTTATTAATTGCAGAATTGGCACCTGAAAGAATGGAGTCGTTTTTCAATCAACTAGATTTGTTTGTAACCGATGGATTGGCGTTTTATGAGAAAAGAAGCCAGTTAACGCAATCATCCTTGTTTTTTATACGCCTGGCTTATCAGGTGAGTCAATATGCGGCACTGCTTGACCCCACCCATTTGGGTTCTCGATTGGATGTTTTTTATGAACAAATCAATCGTTTTTTAGACGTGACCGATGATGAATCCATTAAAGCCAGTTTGCATCGGTATCGTTTTTTAGCCGCTGTGGCCCAGATGAAACAAAATCCAAACCATACCGCGCATCTGGACGATGCCATCGTGTCGTATTTTCAATGGCACGTCACACAAAATCCAGATGAGGCCTGCGATACGGATACACAATTTGAGCTGCAATGTGCACAACATGACATGATTCGCGTACTGAACCAGCATCAAAACACCATTACACGCAAACCAGTACAAGCGATTTTAGACCATCTACGCATCCCCATTCGGGCTCCAAGCGGCTTGATGGGTGAATATCCAATCTATACTGTCACGGATAGCGATGATGTCGTCTACACCGTGAATATGGAACGGGGCCTTGTTTTTAAAGGCAATATGGCTTACAGCAACACGCCACTGGATATCCTAGGCCACCCAGTGATGAAACAATTGGGTTNNCACCGGATGGCAAAACGTTTTTAATCGAGAATTCTCCGCTTGAATTGCGCTTTATCAAACATGAAGCCTTGTATCATGTTCAAAAAAAATGGAAAGACAACGCAGGCCATTTGTCTTGGTTTCAATTGTCAGCCTTAACCGAAGCACAACAAGCCGGGCTAGCGTTAGATAAAGGGTTGGATCTATTAAAGGGGCCAAATAGAGCGCGGTTACAACTGGCCGAAACCATAATAGAAAGAGATTCATTGGCTTGGGTTTGTTGTGATAAAGAAGAATTACTGATAACCGATGCCAGGAACGAACCCTGGTATCGTGGTACAAAAACTTATCCAAGAGGAAAGGTTTGGGAACTGACTGACGTGCAACAGCAGGCGGTTTTATGCACGCAAGGCACTTGGATTCATCAGCAATTGAGTGCTATGGAATCCTCTGAGTTCATTGCTGTTGCCCAAAAAGGCCATGAGTATATTGCAACACTTGCACGCTATGGGTTGCAATATTCTATTCAGGACCATGCCATTCACATGGATTGGGAAGGAAGCCGATACCGTCTACAGAATGCATCAGCCGGACGCTGGGGGGAAGGCATTCGCCATTTAACGTTTGTTGCGGGTACGCACGCGATTTGTGTTTTGCCGGTTCAGCCTTTTATCCAGACCCATGAGCGGAGCCAGCAGAGTGCCTATTATCGTTTAGAACAAGACACGGGTGCAAACATTCCTCGTCACGTGATGAGGAAACGCATGAGAGGAGAAGACAAACCGCTGCTTTGGCAATACACGGGCACCGAGCAGTATGTTGTATTGAAAATGAATGAAAAAGGCGAGCCCAACCCGCAAAATTCGGCTGAGGCGCTGTATCTATGCTATGTGTATTTGGGCAGCAACCAACCCGATAAAGCATGGGCTATACTGGATGATTGTGACAAGCGACTTGGCGGATTGTCGGGCACCTATGATGAAATGCGTTATTTAAGCTGGATTATCACCGCATTACCCTACCCGCTGGACGATAACGACGCTGATGCGGTGATATTGAACCCACCATACGTGGCTTGTAAACTGAAGGCCCTGGCATTGTTGGCCGCTTTTTCACGCCAGGACAAACGCATCGTTTTTCCAGAGCCTACCCAGGATGAGCGAACGGTGAATGGCCAGTATGAGCGTCATATGATGGACGGCGTGAAGGGCTTTTATGACAATGTCAACCATGACATCTACGCCCTCTATTCACAGATGCAGGCCATGCGTCGGGAAATGCCGGTAGCGTTCACGCTCAGTGATGTAGCCTGCAAACAGTTGCTTCAATTTTATCATGATCATATCCCCGCTCAAGAAAATGAACCCAAAGCGGTGGGTGCCATGGGGTATGAATGGGTCAGATTACACCTGTTGACCTTGCGTCAGGAACATGCCCATCTGGAGGCAAAAGCGCTGACCGGGACTGCATCATCATATGACCAACAGCGTCAGCATGAGATCGAGCATTTTATTAAACATCATGAAGGCATTGCAAAAGTCCGCTCCGATTTGGAATACGTAAGCGTTGATTTAAGCTTGCCCTTTGGGGTGAATATCAATGACAGTATGCTGTCGCAAACGTCAAAAAAATGTGTATCTCAATGGGGGGCTTTTAAGGACTTGACCGCAACCTCTGCGCAGCAGGTCGCAGCCATGAAGGCATTGAGCTTGAAGATGACGGATGACGAATTCATTGCTTATTTCAATTCCTATCTGTTTATTTCAAACAGCCTTCAAAATGAACATAGAAAGCAACTGCTGAATTTCTGTAGCGCAACCCTGATGGCGCATCGACATGTTCCGCTGGGTAAGCAGAGTAGCAATATCCCCTTGTTGTGCAATGTGCTTTATCGGGTACTGTCTGCTGAACGCGAGCTACCCGCTGATGCTCTAGGATATTGGTCCAGATATAAAGAATTAATC
>DNVL01000082.1 GCA_003507515.1 Legionella sp. | reverse complement strand
CTGCCCACCTGCCGAGATCTATTAAACGCAGTGGCAGCAGATAAAGCGATAATGGATTTACCTCCATTAGATGTCTCGATTATCCGTGACCTTTTGTCTAAATTTGAATTAAAAGTAATGAAACTTGAAAAAGAACGCGAGACAAACCCAAAGTATAAGCATATCGCAGAAGAAGCTAGAATATTGCACAGTAAATTACTCGCAGCAAGCGACAGATTCCTCTCGTCGTACCCTTTGGATCCTTCAGCGTCCCAAATATTTAAACAAACGTGCAACGAAGCCATTCAGATGGCAGAACATACGGGGGAATTTGAAAAACACCGTGGCTTTGTACAAACGACCCCTCTGTTGCGAGAGATCGCTATGTGCATTAGAACCCTTGGAAATGTTCTGTCTTTGATAACGTTGCCCGTGGTTAAAGGCGCAAAACACTATCTCTTCGGAGATGATACGCCTGTTTTTAAAGATGGTATTGCCGCGACTTTCTTNNATTCGTTTGAAAAATTACAGGAGCTGAAAGAAGGGCTAGGGGCTCTTGATCTTCGTTAGAGTCGATGCGCACTGCCATTTTATTATATAATGGTTCCCAACCTCTACATCATTGAGTTTTATATGCAGCTAACAAAAAGATTGAATCAACCCGGTGAGCACACCTTCCTTTTCCCTGGGCCAGTGGGCCCTTTGGAAGTTGCACTGTCAGTGCCTGCTGATGCAAACCCACATTTTATCGCCATCCTCGGCCATCCGCATTCCCTGCAGGGGGGCACGATGAATAATAAAGTGGTGACGACCATGATGCGGGCATTTCACGCACTCGGCATTGCCAGTTTGCGGTTTAATTTTCGCGGGGTGGGGGAGTCTGCTGGCGTATATGATGCAGGTGTAGGCGAGGCAGAAGACATGTTGCTGTTAGCGCGCCAATGGGTTAGCGAGCGGCCTGAGGCACAGGTGTTATTTGCAGGTTTTTCATTTGGTTCGTATGTGGCCTATCGCGCAGCCGCCCAACACCCACACGCGATGCTCATCACCGTAGCCCCGCCCGTGCATCATTTTGATTACACAGCATTTGAATTAGAGCCCGAACCGTGGCTTGTGCTGCAAGGAGAGGTGGATGAGGTGGTGCCTACCCCCTTGGTGTTGGATTTCGTCGAACGAACCCCTGCGATGTCGCTCATTCGGTTTCCCGCGACAGGCCATTTTTTCCATGGCCAGCTCATTGCTTTGAAAACGCAATTGATGGATTGGATTCGCACGCAGGTGGATCTCTGATGACGTTGATGGCAGCCTATGATGCTGCGGTGGCTCGAGGTGACATCCATGATGATGGCTTGCAGCGACAGGTTTTGTGCGAGTTACAGCGCGTGGCGCAGGCATTAGCCCGGCCCGCACGGTCGTTTTGGGGTGTAAAAAAACCTGTGATGGGCTTGTATTTGCATGGCCCGGTTGGGGTAGGCAAGACCTATTTGGTGGATTTATTTTATCAAAGCCTCACCATTCAGAATAAAAAACGATTCCATTTTCATCAATTCATGCAAGAAGTTGATGCGCAATTACGCCGTTTGCAGGGGCAAAAAAATCCGGTGCGGCGTATTGCGGCTGATCTTGCAAAAACAACGCGGCTGCTGTGTTTGGATGAATTTTTGGTCCATGATGTGGCTGATGCCATGATTTTAGCGGCGTTATTACGTGCTTTGTTTGAGCATGGCATTGTGCTGGTTGCGGCCGCCAATACAGCGCCGGATGATTTGTATTGGAATGGCGTGCAGCGCGAGCGGTTTTTACCCGCCATTGCCTTGATAACAGCGCATTGCCAAGTCGTGGCGTTAACGCAAGATCATGATTACCGCCGAGGGCGCATGCCGTTGGCTCATGCCTATTTGACGCCCTTAAATAAGGCTTCCGAAAACGCACTAACGGAACAGTTCGAGGCCTTAGGTCAACCATCCAAGCCTGCGGTGGATTTGATGGTTCAACAGCGTTTGATTCGATGCGTTCAATGCAATGCGCGTGCGGTTTGGTTCACGTTTGATGTGCTGTGCAATGTGCCTCGTTGCCAACTGGATTATTTGGAACTGGCCAGTCGGTATGACACGGTATTTGTCAGTGGTATTCCGGCGCTGTCTCGAGAGGATACAGGGCGGGCCTTGTTGTTCATTCACTTGATTGATGTGATGTATGATAACGGTATACGATTGGTTGTATCGGCAGCGGTGCCAGCGGCTGATTTATATTTGGAAGGGCCTTTGTTGACGTCATTTCAGCGCACAGTCAGTCGACTAGACGAAATGCAATCGATGGATTATTTACAACGACACGCGCATCGGAATTTGAGTCATTTTTGATGGTTGGTTTAGAACCCCGCAGTAGGAAATGTCTACTTTTGGATAACACACTTTATGAGACCATTCGATAATTAAATTTATTGTTGACCAATTCTAATCCATCATGTACAATTACTTGGTTCATCAATGATAAATCATCTAGGGGTTTAATATGACAAGAGAGTCGGTTAATGAAACAATAAATGAAACAATAACCATTATTAACAACAACATGACCGCTTTGGGTGATACGCCTACTGCACCGCAAGTAGAGGATGTCATACGGGAAGCGGTTACTCATGCCTATAACGAGACAGCAGTAGAAGATAGAATCTACTTGTATAGACAATTAGCTTTAAAATTTTCCACCGATAAGTTACCTCAGAGTGGGAATTATTTTGCTATTGTAGTGCGTCAACGTTCCGATTTAATAAATATTCCTATGCAGGTATTGGGGCAAGTCAACGTCAGTCAAGATTTACTCGGTGCATTTGCAGCTAACCCGCAGCAAGCAACACAGTCGATCCTCGAACAGTTTTTTTTGAGATTTGCAGATGAACTGGGACAATACAATCGATATATGGCACCCATTGCAAGTATGGTTTACATGACGCAAGCAATCATTAATACCGCCATTATTGTAGCGGTGATTGCGGATCTTATGGCACTCCTCGTGATCAACTTTTCTCTGAGCAGCATTAGAGCGTTAAATCAAAATTGGGTAAATTTAACCACGGGAAATCAATTCAAGCGGGAATTAGATAGACTCGTCACTACTAAATGTTTAGCTGAACGCGCTGAGGAGTTTTTGTGGGGTATGCAAGTAGACACATCTGCCGTGCAAGATGACGAAGAGATGCTGGTATTCTTTCGTTCAAGAATGGAAGCGGACGGAGTGGACAACGAAGCTGCTGATAAGTTGCTGAATGACCTCGCGAAAGCACACAATAATGCTGGCTTGCGTTATCTCAACGCAATGAAGGATGCCGTTTTGCACAACATCACTAGCGACTTGCCTCTTGACGCGGTCCGCAAGGTACAAGCTATCCTCTATCGCATATTATTAGCCGTCCTTCTTATTCCCTTTTTAGCGATTGACGCATCGGCACAGCTAATGATGAACGCTGTAGCAATTGCTCCTCTGGGGTTACTCGCTACAGCGCTGTTTGTTAAAGTTGCCGCTACGCTATTGTTAAATAGCCCCCTGTACGCATGGGATGGATTGACATACCTCGTGAACGCTCTAGTGAGCACCCTTTCTCAGATGATGGATGCGATGAAAGCTTACTTTACGGCAGATGCTAGCCCTGATGTTGATGCTGCTGCTGCTTCTAACCCCCCCCACTCTCTATCGACTAGATTTGGCATGTTTGCTCCACCTCCAGCTCGAGATCCTGTGGCTGGTAACGATGAACAATATCATAAAGAAACAACTCCTGGCTATGGTTCTTCTGACATTGATTAAATCATTCCCCTTGTATTCCTATCTTTATACCGAAACAGTCATTCCCGCCTTCGTGGGGATGGCTGTTTTTTTAGCAAAATTTCCGTTACGCTGTTCATCATGACGTGGTCATGCGAGCTATTGATCTAGCCACGCGACGCATCATTTAGTAATCGATTGATTTGCCCAATCAAGTAAAAAGGCAACGAAATCAATGAATAGTTTGCTGTTGCATGGACTAACGTATTCATGTTGATATCAACAACACTGGGCAAGTCAGCATTGATTCGGATGGCGAAGGGTTGTTTTTTTAACGCCATGAAGACATGCAGAGATTTTAAGTGCCCCGAACTGCCGGCCTTGACTTCAATGGGCACGATATGGGTTTGATGCTGAATAATGAAATCCACTTCAGCCGCTGATCGATTTTCTTCACGTATCCAATAATAAAGGGCGGCTTCAACGTAAAGGGGTTCTATGGTTCGCAATAATTGGCCTGTTACCTGCTCTGCAATGGAGCCCTTATTCATGAGGAAAATGTCTTGGCTATTCATGATGTGATTTAGTCTTAATCCCAACAGGCTACTGGCTAGCCCGACATCTAAAAAAATGACTTTAAAATGATTTTGTTTGACTTCAGCGCCAATGGGGATCCCATTGGCAGCACACGCAGGTACTTTCGTGCATAATTTTGCTTTTGTTAATAAATCCAATGTTTGTTTAAGCGGCGCTGATGGAATATCTTTATTCACATGACTGTAGATGAACTTTTTGCCTAATAATTTAGGGATAGCCATGAGCACTTCTTCTAAACGTGAGACGTCCAATCGTCCCGCATATTTTGCGAAATCATCCCGATACGTCGCCAGAAGATTGTAATGGATTTGCCCCACTTTTTCTAACGAACGCCCTTCAATCCACGATGCGACGGCTGCGGGCATTCCACCTACAATAAGATACTCTTTGAATAACGTCATCAGTTGCTCATGCAGGGGGAGGGGTATTTGATGGGCAGTACTTAATATGATCGCGTGGATGAAATCATATAGCTTGTCTTTTCCTTGCGCCAATACAAACTCTTCAAAACTCAGTGGTTCAAGATGCAAATACCCAATCCTTCCCACGGGCATGCTATACGGATAATTGACTAAGGTAAATTCAAGCAGAGATCCCGCTGCAACAACGGGCAATTGTGGCAACTCTTCTGCAAACCACCGAAGTTTGCTCAACAGCTCCGGCGCGGCTTGAATTTCATCTAAAA
>DNVL01000230.1 GCA_003507515.1 Legionella sp. | reverse complement strand
CGAGCACATCAACAATAATCCCAGAACAAGTGTGGTTTCATACTGCACAAGACTCCCGACATCAATGCCTTCAGGGGGCATAAAACTCACCGCCAAGGTGGTCAAAACGCCTGTAATCCCCATGCCGCAAACAAACAAAAGGCCAGGCATCCCGCCAGGAATCCTAAAGGCACGCGGATGATCAGGGGCGCGCATACGCAATGCAATGGCGGTGACAAACATTAATAAATACATCAGCATATACAATTGAGCGGCTAATGCCGTCAAAAACCAATACGACCCATTGACACTGGGCATAAACAAAAACAAGCCAGACAGCAAGGTGACAATCACAGCTTGCGAGACCAACATGACCACCGGCGCACCTTGGGCATTCACCCGTTGAAACGCGCGTGGCAAGTTGCCATCTTGGGCTGCAACGAGCAGCCCTTTTGTCGGGGCAATGATCCAATTACTCACTCCCCCTAAACCACCCATCACCAACATTACCGCCACAACAGGCATAAGCCACAGCAAATGATAGCGGGCAAAAAATGAATCGAATGCTTGCATAATTCCGGCGACTAAATTGATGTCCTGCTGTGGCAAGACAACAGCAATCGACAGCGATCCTAAGATAAGCGTGCTTAAAATAATACATACAGAATAAATCAATGCTCGCGGGAATGCGCGTTGTGGATTATGGACGTCATTGGCATGCACCGTTGCAATTTCAATGCCGCAAAAGGACATGATGATGGCGGTCAAAGATACCCAGATGGATCGATCTTGCCAATGCGGCAACGTGCTCTTGGCATCAAAGTGAACCTGAACCGGATTGTCACCCAACAGCCAAGCCGCGCCCAACCCAATGATCAACGCCATAGGGAGCAATAGCCCTGAAATCGCGCACACATTGCTTAACAAGGCCGACGATTGCATGCCGCGTAAATTGACAAGCGTAGCCCCCCAAAAAGAACTGACAATCACTAAACATAAAAAATAAGAATTTTGAGCCAAAGCTGGGCCAATCAAATTCCCAATGGTTCCTGCCACAAACGATAAAATAGTGGGGTACCAAATAACGTTTTCAATCCATTGCAGCCAAATGGCCAAAAATCCCACTCGCTTCCCAAACCCTTCGCGGACCCAAATATAAACACCCCCTTGCTTTGGCCATCCAGAGGCAAGCTCCGCAGACACCAAGGCGGTCGGAATCAAAAAAAACAATGCCCCTAACAGAAAAAAAGCAATCAGCTGACTACCAAACAAGGCCGTGGCGGGTAAATTTCGGATGCTATCGACGGAGCCCACGGTGATCATGGTCAAGCTAAAAATGGTCAACGCATGTTTTTTATGGCTCATTGTGTTCCTTTGTGTTCAATTGGTATTAATTATAAAGGGTATTGCTTAAGAAAACCTTAATTTCATAATGGCTCACGCAGAGACTGGCCACTGCGCACGTCATAAATCGCACTCGGCTTGGCCTGTCCACCCAATTCCCCCATC
This sequence comes from Legionella sp., assembly GCA_003507515.1. GTDB lineage: Bacteria > Pseudomonadota > Gammaproteobacteria > Legionellales > Legionellaceae > DDPF01. Next base: position 10,633 of record DNVL01000230.1, on the reverse strand, counting down.
AACACGGCATCAAGCCCTGCGGGAAATTGCAATTGCAACCCATGAATATCCATAGCAGGCTTTTGACAATGGATGTTAGCACTCGTCGACACCACCGGCCCATCGGCACAGAGCGCATGGGCCACTGGGTGTGCGCTCATGCGAATGGCGATGCCATCGTGGGCACCGGTCAGCCATGCAGGGATCCACGCGGCCTTGGGAAACACCCAAGTCACAGGGCCTGGCCACGTAGCACGAACCGCGTTAAGTGCCTCTTCAGAAACATCTGAAACCAATGGCGCCAATTGCGACCAATCAGCAATCAACAGAATGAATCCGCACCCGTCCGGGCGCTTTTTAAGCGCCAACAGCGCTTCAACAGCCGTTGGGTTAAACGGATCACATCCTAGGCCATAAACCGCTTCAGTAGGGTATGCAATGATTTTGCCTTGCTTCAAATATGCACGCGCATCGCCAACCTGACTCAAGATGTTCATGACACGCTAAATTTCCGTGATCGAATGAACCACAACATCCTCGATGGGCACATCCCCATGGCCATTCCGAGCCCCTGTTTTCACTTTTGCGATCACATCTACCACATCCATGCCGTCAACCACTTCAGCAAAAACACAATACCCGTATTGTTGCGCATTTTCACCTGTGAAATTTAAAAACGCATTATCGGAAACGTTGATAAAAAATTGCGATGACGCGGAATGGGGATCATTGGTTCGAGCCATAGCCACGGTACCGCGCTTATTCAATTTAGCGGTTTTAGCTTCATTTTTAATCGGCTTTTCTACGGGCTTGTTTTCCATGTTTGCGTTTAAACCACCGCCTTGAATCATAAAGCCATCAATGACACGATGAAAAATCGTATCATTATAAAATCCGCGCCGTACATACGCCAGGAAATTAGCCGCTGTTTCAGGCGTGGTATCTTCGTGCAATTCCAAGCGAATATCGCCCCTGGATGTGTTAATTAATATCATCTTCTCTCCTGTTAACTATGATCAAGTCACGCATTTTAGCACACACGTCATGTAAAACATGCACATTGTGAATACTTGCTAATGCAGTGAATACATTGGATTTTTGTTTGAACAATTGGTGCAAGTGAGCACGGGAATAATGCGCGCAAGTATAACAAGTACACCCAGCCATGACCGGGGATAGATCGTGCGCAAAGCAAGCCTTTTTAATTTGAATGCGGGCCTGATCATGCTCGCTGGCAAATCGCAACCAATGCCCGTCGGGCACCACCTCGCCACAATACAGCGCGCCGTGACGCGCGTTGCGGGTTGGGGCTACGCAATCAAACATATCAATGCCTTCAGCCACCACGTCCAACAAATCTTGCGGTGACATGCCCACACCCATGGTATAACGCGGCTTCTTTTCAGGCAAATATGCCCTCACCCAGCGAATCACTTCCACTGTAGCCGGCATATCAAACCCAACGGTCTCGCCACCAATGGCGATGCCATCGGTATCCATTTGCGCTACAAAATCAGCACTTTCTCGGCGCAAATCCTCATAGACTCCCCCCTGCACAATGCCAAACAAAGCCTGGGTCGCCCCGTAGCGTGAAGTGGGGTGTTGTTGATGATAGGCAATGGACTGCCTAAGCCACCGATGGGTTCTCGTCATGATGTGACGTACTTCATCGTGCGTGCAATGGTCTGGCGTGCATTGATCAAAGGCCATGATGATATCAGCACCAATGATCTTTTGTGTTTCCAGAGACATTTCAGGCGTCATGTGAATGAGGCGCTGTGTGCCGGGCAAGGTAAAGTGAGCCCCTTCTTCATCAATCGTGCAGATGTTTTTGTTTTTTGACAAACTAAACACTTGAAACCCACCGCTGTCGGTGAGCATGGGGCCATGCCATCCCATAAATCGGTGCATGCCACCTGCGCCCTCGATCACGTCCATCCCGGGTGCGCACAACATATGATAGGTATTGCCACCTAATATAATCTGACTGCCCGCCTCACGCAATTCTGGCGGCGTCATGTTATTGACCCCGGCGCGCGTGCCAACCGGCATAAAAACGGGCGTAATAAACTCACCATGCGGCGTGGTGACGCATGTCACGCGAGCCTTCGTGTGCGCATGGTGGTGAAGGACCTCACATCGAAAAGGTTTCATCACGCGCGTTCAACGTCGGCGAGCCGTCGTCCAAGCGAGAGAAAAACAACGGCACTCACTAAAAACATGATGACAAAATAGAGCGCTGACCATGCCGGCATAGACAAGCCTAACCAACGCCAGGTCACTTCAGCACAATCCCCGGTCCCCCACAACAGCGCCGTTACGATTTGTGTTTTTGAAAAATAATGAACCAAGGCATCAAAGCCTGGCATGCAAACAGCCGATGAATCCACAGGCAACGATTGCAACCACAATTGCCTGCTCGCAAAATAGATACCCGCAGCCATCGCCCCCATCTGCATGACACAAACGCTGCGAGCCCGACGCAAGGTCGATAAACACAGCCCCATCAAACAAAAAAAACCAAACAAAAAGGTACACAACCGCTGCATCAAACACAATGGGCAAGCTTCTAGCCCATTGACAAACCCAAAATAAATGGCGGAAGTTAAGATGATGATGCTCACCAGCAATAAGACGCTTTGGATGTTTCGGTATCTTTGTTTACTCATGTGAGCTCAAGTTTTTTAAAAGAGCCACCATTTTAATGCAATTGCGGCGTACTGTACAATGCTTAAAATGAGAATACTGGGTCTACCGTCACCCCCTGAACGCGAGCATGGTCGAGCTCGAATCGTTATGCCGTATAACTCAACGTCATGAGCAGTGTATTGGTGTAGACGTTGGCCAATTTCAACCCGACGCCCATCGTTTGCCCACGCGCTNNTCGTAACCGATGCCGATTTGCCAATTCGCATTGACCGCGGTTTGCGCACCAACGCCTAGCGTGTAGGCAAAGGCTATGGTGGTATGATCTTCAAACAGAGGTGCTGGCACTTCCTGATAAATAATCGGTGCGATGGTAAAATCATGTGAACGGTTTGCACCCACACCCAAACTCGCGCTCACATAAGGCTGAGCGAACTGCCCTACCTCTGCCAGCAACTTACCCTTTAACGCTAAATGTGCATGGTTCACATCGTAACGATATTGATAATGATTAAAATCCGGATCCGCATCTTCCCAAATATTGCCACTCAAATGCGCATTGCTGGCTACCGCTAATGCAACCCCCACTTGCCCGAAGAACATGGCATTGATGGCGCGTTGCGCGCCATAAAAAAGCTCACCATTAAATAATGTGGTCCGCTCATCGGTCGCATAATATGTTTTTTGAATGCCTGTTTTTAAATGAACAGTTTGTGTTGCCCCGTTATTCGTGGTCCCAGGCCCTGCACTGAAAGCAAAAACGCGTAGCCATGGTGCGGGCTCAGGCAAAGGGGCTTCCTGGCACGAGCCCACGTTTCCCCAACAAGTGTCTGGTTCATTTTGCATGCCTCCTGCACATGCTACAGTGGATAGAATAGAACTGATTGCAACGATTACTGCCTTATTGATATTCACTCATTGTCCTCAATAAAAGGTTCTATTGCCCCCAAGAAAGGATTTAGTTTCGCAGAGTAAAAACCGAAGTGCAAGCACTCGGATGACGATTGCGAGTACAAATCAGCCCCATCAGACGCGAGCGTTCGAAAGATTCTCTCAATGTCCTCGGCTGGCCGATTTTATACGGTAAACTGGATGCCATCACCATGGGAACACACTCGCTTTTTTCTATGGTGACAGCACTCCGTGCTAAAGACTTTTTTTCACAAACCACCCCCCCATTGACTGCGAGTAATTCACCCGCCTGAACCACTATCGCAAAGACAAGTTCGCTGATGAACCACTCCTTTGACGGTGGGTCTAATTGTGCATAAAACAATTGAATCGCCCTTAAATTTGCGGCATCCCTCACCGGCGCACGCGGGGTAATCAAGGGTTGAAAATGGCCTGACGCAATGCCTGCCATGGATTTCGGTGAGAACCCCATGGATATTAATTTGTTAACCACGAATACAAGCCCTCTCTCCTGGCTCAGGCAAACATTCATTTCAGCATCAATGGCGCTGAAAAAAAACAATCCCAGTATTCGTGCCATGTCAAGGGCCGTGCATTGCGCGTGAAACGCTTGCATGAACGCTGCGGGGCTCTCATGCATGAGTCTTTCTTTTCTGCATAACTGAACAAACGCAATAAAGGGGTGCGAACTGGATCCACTCAACTCAGCCCGCTGACATACATGAGCAATCAAAGCCATCAAAAAGGCTTGCTGACTAGCGAGGTCTGATGCGCCATGCTCAAATGGACTAAAAAAATCGTTGCTTTCAAAAAATTGGACCATCAACAGGGGACGTTGAAAATAGCGGCTCATTATGGAAAGGGTGGACGTCATTGGGTCCGCCGCTTGAGCCACCACCACGTCATAAATAGATGCTGGGTTTTTATCACATACACCGGTTAATAGCAGGATCGTATCTATGCTATAAATGAATCCTGCCTTCGTCTCCGGAACAACTGAACGATCCGCAGGTAGCGTATATACCACCGGATATCCAGCGCTGGCAGCTAGGTCCCTTACATCAAAATACAGCTCCGACAAGTCCATCGTTCGGGTAGCGCTGTCCATCCTCGTCGTGCCCAACACGATAATTCGGTCAGCCATAAAATCAATGAGCTGTCTTAATTCGGATTGCGCTGAAATGGATAATTCGGTTTTAATCCAACCTGAAACGCGAGCAGCGGTGGCCTCTTCCACACTGGGATATTCGCCTTTATTTTTTTGTTCATGGTCGTGAAATTGCATCATCAAGGTAGCCACAGCACGCAGAAATCGGGTCGCAGGATCTTTTGCTGTCAACAAACCGAGATTTTCTATCACCTGGTTGACACGATGAGCTATTTCCAAAGCATGCGGCAAAGCATGGTGAATCAAATGGTGTTCATATGCTGGCTCGTTTAATTCCGATGCATGCAACGCAAGCAATGGCTGGATCATCGATTCGGCATCTGGAGACGCCATTAAATAATCATGGAGTGAGTCCATGATGCCTTCAGGCAATGCAATTTCCATCTGTAACATGGCAATCACCCTGTCGAATTGATGCGCTCTCAGCTGGATCGCCCTTCGCTCCATTTTGGTTAACCATTGATCAAATGGGAACACCGCTTTATGCCATAACGCATGAAGGAATGCTAAGGACTGAGCATGAAGGGCCTCATTAAAACCTACGCCCAAACGATTTATTTGCGCAACAAATGGTGGTTCCTTCCCAGATTCAGCATGCATAGTTCACCTGTTTTGATGGGATGAATACATCGCTAATGGTTTAAGAAAAATAGTAGACGTTCGCCGTATAGTCAAGGAGATGGGCTGATAAAAGCAATCCCGCTGCCGACCATCAGTGGGATTTCATCAGGCGTTTAATAAAATAATTAAGCACCACACAGAGCAAGGTAGAACCCACTAAAATATACAGTAAATAGGTAAAACCTGCTGCGTAGTGTGCCCCTAAATCAATGGTTGACATCATGCCTTCTGGAATGGCCGTTAAACCCGCCAGTTTTCCAGATAAATAAGCCCCTACACCTAGAGATGCCAAGAAAATACCCATTAATGTACTGACCTTTTTACGACTAGCCAACAAGGTCACGGCCGACAACCCGACGGGCGAGAGCAACATCTCCGCCAATGAAATGATGAGGTAGGCTGGGATGATATACAGAGGCGATAACAGCCCTCCCTGCGTACTCATCTGGCACACAAGTACAATGAGGAGATAAGCCGCCGTCATGGAATACATCGCACCTAAAAATTGATGCCCTGTGCGAATGCCTTGCTCCACCACATTTAACCGTTTTTTTCGGCGCACCAAGAGCACGCCTAGCAGAATCATGCCGATACTTTGTATGCCCACATAAAAAGGCGGTGGAAAATGCATTCCAAACAATGTGGGTCGTACCGCACGCGCAATAAACAACGTAAATGATAAAAACATTTGAAAATAAAAGGCCCAAAACATCACAGAAATAAGGCATAGCATGCCGAGCACGATGGTTTGACGAGATTGCGCTGCACTCTCTCCTTTGACACAGTAAAAAAAATAACCGACCGAAAATAACGCGACCGCACAAAATACAGAATCAGCCAACCAGGGGTCATTGAGAATATAAAAAGAAGCCACCCACAACACGCCCATCATGAAGCCTGCCTGCACGATGTGCTTTATATTGAACACATAAGGGTGATAATCCTCAATGCGATGCTGATAAATACCCCACGAAAAAACGCCAATCGCCATTATCATCCCAATGACCGCGCTTAAAAATGAACTAGACCAACCTAGATGTTCATTCAAATAACTGGGCAACGTGGTACCTAAAATAATACCCGTGGTCAACCCCATATAAAAAATCATAAAACCGTTTTCACGATAGGGGGAACCGGCGGGATACTCATTGCCCAACAGTGACGAAATATTCGGTTTCAACAAACCCGTGCCCACCGCAATCCCTGCTAGGGATAAATTCAAAAGATGGTCTGAAGTGGTCAGACTCAAACCTAAATAACTGAGCAATAACACGACCGCACCGGTCAGAATGGTACGCTTTTGACCCAGCTTATGATCGGCTATCCAACCGCCAACCAGTGGAGACAAATAGGTCAAAGCGGTAAACGAACCTACCAAGGCATAGACCTGTTTATCCGGCCATTTAAAATGCAACACCAAATACAACGCCAACAAGGTTTGTACGACGTAAAAACCATAACGCTCCCACATTTCCGTGGCAAAAAAAACACGCAACGACGGTGGGTGATTGGCTTGAAGAGTTTGCATGAACATCCACTTAACGGGTAGAAGAGAAGCCAGTCTAGCATAGCGCGATTTAAAGATATAATCGTCTAAAAAAAACTTGCGTTTTGTGTGTGCGCTCAATTTCTGTTATTATCCTGACCTTTGACTTCAGTTGATAAATTTATATGCATGATACAAACCCACTATTAAACACCTTATTAAAAGCATTAGACGATGCACACGCCATGGATGTTTCCGTGATTGATGTTCGAAAACACACGTCCATTACCGATTATATGATCATCTGTAGTGGTCGGTCTTCACGCCATGTCAAAGCCGTTGCCCATCAAATCATGGAGCACATGAAAGCCGCTGGATTGCCTCCCATGAACAACAATGGTTTGGAAGGTGGCGAATGGGCACTGGTCGATTTCGGTGACTTCATTGTGCATGTCATGCAACCCGAGACGCGTGCGTTTTATAATCTAGACGGCCTCTGGCACGAGCGGGTCACGTAACCAAACCCCATGCGCCTCCACCAGCAAGCCCATCGTGACCGCGCCGAATCGCGCCTTCACCCCTTTCGCCTGAGTTTGCTGGTGGCAATGCTTATTATTCTGTCGTTGGTTTTAGTGCTTCGCCTAGCCTATCTGCAGTTTTCTCAATACAAACGCTATGCGACTTTGTCATTAAAAAATCAAATGAGTATTCTCCCCATCGCCCCGCCTCGCGGCATTATCGTCGATAGAAATGGGGTGATTTTGGCCGAAAATATTCCCGTTTATGTGCTTGAAATAATACCTGAACACATTAAAAATATGCACGACACCCTGCTTCAATTAAAAGACTTGCTGCCCACCATTAACGAGAGTGACATTGAACATTTTGAACGGGCTCGTCGTCAAAACCATGCTTATGTGCCCATTCCACTCAAATTGAAGTTAACGCAAGAAGATGTTGCTATTTTCGCCAGCAATCAGTATCAATTCCCCGGCGTAAGCATTAAAGCGCGCCTGATTCGCCATTATCCACTGGCTGAAACAACGGCGCATTTATTAGGGTATGTAGGCCGTATCAATCTGCAAGAATTACAAGGCGTCAACGGTGCTAACTACCGTGCAACCAATTTCATTGGAAAATCAGGCATCGAAAAATACTATGAAGATCTGTTACACGGAGAAGTCGGGTACCAACAAATAGAAACAGATGTGCGCGGCAGAACCGTGCGTGTTCTCACAAAGCAAGCCCCCGTCTCCGGCTCAAAAATTCAACTCACCGTTGACGCGCGTTTGCAACAAGCCGCGCATGAGGCGTTGCAAGGAAAGCGCGGTGCCGTGGTGGTATTGGATGTCCAAAATAGCGGCATCTTAGCGCTCAGCAGCTCGCCTAGCTTTAACCCTAATTTATTTGTGAATGGGATCAGCAATGCCGATTACAAAAGCTTATCGGATACCCAAGACAGGCCATTGTACAATCGAGCCGTACGCGGTTTATATCCGCCCGCTTCCACCATAAAACCGTTTATTGCCATTGCAGGCTTAGATCATGGCATTATTGATATCAATAGCCGAACCTATGATCCCGGTTGGTATCGATTGCCAGGTGTGGCCCATGTGTATCATGATTGGAAACGCACAGGCCATGGGGTCATGAATGTTAAACGGGCCATCACCGTGTCTTGCGATACATTTTTTTATCAATTAGGCAATAAAATGGGTATATTACCCATCGAAGACATGCTGGTTCAATTTGGTTTTGGACAAATGACGCATGTTGATCTACATGAAGAAGCCCCAGGCCTCGTCCCCAGCCCCAGCTGGAAGCGCCGCAACAAAGGCTTGCCATGGTACCCGGGGGATACGCTTATCACATCCATTGGCCAAGGCTTCATGTTAGCATCCCCCCTTCAGCTGGCCAACGCAACCGCGTCACTCAGCCAGCACGGACGGCGATTTCGCCCGCATTTTCTCCTGACATCCACTGATGATAAGGGAAGTACCCATCCGTTCAAAGTCAAAGAAGAATACCCCATTCAATTAAAAAACAGTGACCATTGGAATATCGTCACAGAAGCCATGCAATCGGTTATCACCAACAATGAGGGCACGGGCTATCGATTCGGGCGCAATGCCCCTTATTCCGTGGCGGCCAAAACCGGCACATCACAAGTGTTTAGCTTGAGTCAAGATGAAAAGAAGCGCTACCTCAATATCCCCGCAGGCTTGCGCGATCATTCGCTTTTCATTGCCTTTGCACCCGTTGAAAAACCAGAGATTGCCATTGCGGTTCTGGTTGAAAACGACACCCTGGCATCATCCGTCGCACGCACCGTTTTAGACACCTATTTTACATTACTGAAGCCAGGTCAACCCACACCATGAAAATGAACACGACAAATCCCATGTATCGCTTCACCGGCAAATCATTGTACATTGATGCGCCATTGTTCGGCTTATTGTTCTTATTAATGACGGTGGGTTTGTTGATTCTATACAGCGCTTCGAATCAGAATGCCAGCATGCTCTTTCGCCAATCGACACGACTGCTCCTGGCCATGGGAATCATGGTTTTTTTTGCCTTTATTCCGCCTCATAAGTATAAAATATGGACGCCTTGGATCTATACCATTGGGTTGCTTCTGTTGCTTGCCGTGATGCTCATGGGCAAAATTGGCAAGGGCGCGCAACGTTGGCTTGATTTAGGCTTTTTCAGATTCCAGCCATCAGAAATCATGAAATTGGCGGTGCCCATGATGGCTGCCTGGTATTTGGACCGCAAAACGTTGCCCATTGATTTAAGATCGCTCTTCATGACCTCGCTGATCATCTTTATTCCCGCTATTTTAATTGCCAAACAACCCGATCTGGGCACCGCCATCATGGTGGCCTGCGCGGGTCTTTGCGTCATCTTTTTAGCCGGTATTCGCATGCGCATTGTGCTCTTTATCACGATAGCCATGGGACTGGCCGCACCCCTGCTTTGGCATGTCATGCATGATTACCAAAAACAACGCATATTAACCCTGATTAACCCAGAACATGATCCTCTGGGCGCGGGATATCATATTATTCAATCTAAAATTGCCATTGGATCAGGGGGCGCCTTGGGAAAGGGTTGGTTAACCGGCAGCCAAGCCCACCTTAATTTTCTGCCTGAACATGCCACCGATTTTATTTTTGCCGTCTGTGGTGAGGAATTTGGTTTTGTAGGCGGGTTTGTCCTGATAACCTTGGTCGTGCTGATTTCGCTCAGAAGCCTAAGCATTGCCCGGCATGCACAAACATGCTTTACACGCTTGCTAGCCGCAAGCTTGGCGATGACCTTTTTTCTCTCTGCATTCGTGAACATCGGCATGGTGATGGGCATCTTGCCCGTCGTTGGGATACCACTCCCCCTGGTGAGCTATGGTGGAACCGCCCTGGTCACGTTTTTAGCCAGCTTTGGCATTTTAATGTCGATAGGCTCGCATCGCATTTTATTTAATAGCATGCATTAAAGTATAGTAATCCGGGTGAGTCTGATAGACTATGACAAAGAAAAATTCTCTATTATCATCTGTTGGAGTCTAATCCCATGGCATTCGTATCAATCGTGGAATACATGCATGATTTAAAGGAAGCTGGATTTACTGATAAACAATCAGAGGTACAAGCACGTAAGCTTGAGTTAGTGATTTCAGAAGTTAAATCCGAACTCAAAAAAAATATAAAAGAAGAATTGCATCTGGATGAGCTGACCACCAAGAAGGATTTGGAGTTAGCCATTGAAAAGATTCGATATGAAACGCTGAAGTTTACCGTTTGGACAGGTGCTGCTGTGGT
>DNVL01000077.1 GCA_003507515.1 Legionella sp. | reverse complement strand
TCTGTGCCGTCAATATTTGTTTTTTCCGAGTATTAAGAAAATCAGTGGATGGAATGTGATCATGATCCAGGCCGTCCTCGCTCTCAGCGTGACTATTTAAGTCGGAATAAGTACTAATGTCCCATGATTTGACTTGATACGGTTCTGATTTACCTAAATGATTTGTTACTCGCCCTGTTGATGCCCAATTTTTAGGTGAACGATCGGGACGAAATATGGTTACCGGGTGTAATCGTGAGATCGTCTCTGCATATTGCCTATCTTCGCTGATGCTGTTTAATGCGGTAATCGTATAGTTATAATACGCCGTTTCTTCTTTTGCTTTTGTTCCTGTTCTTGCTTTTCCGATGGCTGTTACTCTTTCTTCAATGTAAGGAAGTGGCACATCCCCTGTCGTGTAACGCCAAGCATAAGATAGTCTGTTGTTATCATCTAATACACGAAGATGTTTTAAATTCATCCAAATTTCGTCTGCAGCAGTCCTTTGTGAGCGATGAAATTTCAGCGCAAAGCGCTCTTTTGTAATGGAAACCGTACCACCCCGTTTTCCCGCATCTTTGAATTGTCGAAATTGCTCCCACGTCATGGAGATGGTTTTCATGTCATCAAAATTAAATGCACAAGAGGGATCTTTTCTTGCCGTACGATCATGCAATACTCTTTCGCCGCAGACATATTTCCAGTAAACCTTCCCCTCTTTGATAGCAAGAATAACCAATGGATCATTGTCTATATTAATGTCTAACGCATTAATTAGGTGAATTAAAAAACTAGAAGGCCAATGATCGCTCGTAAACTTTATATCGAATAGATTGCCTAATTGTTCATACCCACAATGTTTAAAATACTCAACAATGCTTTGCTCTATCAATGTTCCAACCCCAGGTAAACTGCCGCAGGATTTATAGGCGTTTTTTAATGAGGCCAATTGTTCTGTCTCGATAGGTGCTGGAAACACGAGGTTTTCTAATGCAGCATGTATTACATAAGGATGAAGTGTCTCTTTTTGGATTTTTTTTAACGCTTTAAATGCAATTTTTTTCTGTGTGGAATTGAGAACGGTATCGGTAAACATGGGACGATCTCGATTATTAGTAATTTTCTGTTATCAGCAGCGTATCAAAAGAGCTATTTTTCTTTGTTCGAGTTAACATGCTGACCAGCTACTAATGGTTTACAATTAGGCATTGTATCACATTATTCGCACCATCGAAAAAAAATAATGTCCTTTCCTCATTTCTCTGAGCCACCTCCGTTTTTTAAAACAGGGCTGTAGGGTTAAGACGAACAACGAAAACAATCCATGACATGATCATCCACCATGCCAATAGCTTGCATGTAGGCATACACAATGGTTGAACCAACAAAACTCATTCCTCGTTTTTTTAAATCCTTTGACAACGTATCAGACTCTGGGGTTACAGCAACAATATCCTGCAAGGTTTTCGGTCGGTTTATTTTGGGTATATAATTCACAAAACGCCAAACATAATTATCAAATGAGCCAAATTCTTGTTGAATGGCTATAAAAACATGTGCATTTTTCCGGGCAGAGAATATCTTTAATCGGTTTCGAATAATATTAGAATCTATCAACAGCCCTTCCAACTCAGCATCAGTCATTTTCGCGACAGCATGAGGATCGAATTGTTTGAATGCCTGCCGATAAGCATCTCGCCGTTTTAGAATAGTTTCCCATGAAAGCCCTGCCTGTGCACCTTCAAGGACGAGCATTTCAAAATGTTTTGTATCATCATGTACCGGAACACCCCATTCTATATCATGGTATTGCTCATAATGAGGCTTGTTTACGCCCACCCATGCGCATCGAATCATTGCATTTCCTATTAAATTCTAAATTACTGCCATATTGGGAGATGTCTTATATGTTAACACATGATCCAGCGATATTGCGGTGCTGATTAAACCACACATCTTGGAATGAAGTGTAGTACTGAAAAAAACCGCCTTCATACGTATCGCTTGAACGAATATTGCCGGCTTCATCATACGCTGTCAAACTGCCTTGGGTGAACGTGATGTTCGTCGCACCATTGAGGAGCTGGCCTTTGTTGATTAGCATCCGGTTGTTTTCATCGTACGTGAAGTAGTCCGTGCGATTGGTGATGGCAGGATGGCCGGAAAAACCAGACACAACCTTGGCATCGGGGATGTTGCCCACCGCATCATATTCATAATCCAACGACAGTTCTGTTGCGAGCTGACCGGGGGAACCCGCTGTGCCGCCTTCCCGCCGAACCTGCACCAAACGCCCCAAATAAGGGGTCAAATCTGTTTCTATACGCATTTCAAACAGACTTTTCATCATATGCGTCTACAAACAGACTTGACCCCTCATTCTTTTTTCCGCTGTCACAACGCGTCCTGGGATGCGATCGGCCGTGATGCCAAAGGGATTGATGCGCGATAAATCGAGCATCTCCATGCCGGGCAAGGTTTTTTGCTCCTTCCCATCGGGCGCAAAGCCGCCGTAGACCGTTAAGGTTTGCGCACCGCCGTGTAAATCTAGCCGTAAATCACCAATCGTTTTTCCCGCCACCGTCAAATAGCTCGTTTCGCTGTTTTGGTCTCGGCGGCCACGAATGCCCTCAAGGCTGCTGGTGAAATAAATGGTGTCGTTTTTGTCCGTTGGTTTGTCCGTCACATGGTTTAACAAGCCATTCACATCGTATATATGCTCGCTGTGGCTATACGTCGTGGCGTATCCTTCCATTGACACTGTGAGTGAATCCGTGCCTTGCAAATACCCATCCCATAGCGCAAATCCGTAATCATGCGTTTGCGTAAAAGCTGGCGTCTTGCTGCGTGGTTGAGCAAACCCTTTTGTTTTTACTTGCTTCACGTTGCCCACCGCGTCATATTGATACGCGGTATTGCTCACCGCGATGCCTTGCCAATCCCAGGTCGATTGCTCCTGCAATATCCCTTTCTTGTACGCCATCTGGCTTGATTGAACCATCTCGCCTTTGGCGTTATAAGACCGTTCTTCTTTGAGAAGGCCTTGTTCATATTTGCGTGTTTTCGCGTCTTTGTAATTTTTTTGAATGCGATACACTTGGTTCTCAGCATTGTAATCATAAGTGTAGTGCTGAGAAAACCGCCTTCATACGTATCGCTTGAACGAATATTGCCGGCTTCATCATACGCCGTCAAACTGCCTTGGGTGAACGTGATGTTCGTCGCACCATTGAGGAGTTGGCCTTTGTTGATCAGCATCCGGTTGTTTTCATCGTACGTGAAGTAGTCCGTGCGATTGGTGATGGCAGGATGGCCGGAAAAACCAGACACAACCTTGGCATCG
>DNVL01000002.1 GCA_003507515.1 Legionella sp. | reverse complement strand
GCCAAGATCATTTGCGCCGCGTGTTACCGAAGGGGCCTCATTTGTTTGATGAAGACCAATTCACCGATCGATCCACGAAATTTTTGTGTGCGGAATTATTGCGCGAAAAAATCTTTCGCATGTGTGGGCAGGAGCTGCCTTATTCAACCACGGTTGAAATTGAGGCGTATAAAGATGAAGGTGCGTTGGTGCGTATTCATGCGCGCATTCTGGTTGAGAAAGAAAATCACAAGCGCATGATTATTGGCGATAAAGGCACCAAAATGAAGACCATGGCGACCAGCGCGCGGATCGACATGGAAGCTTTGCTGGGCAAAAAAGTATTCTTGCAGTGCTGGTGCAAATTGAAATCTGGCTGGTCTGATGATGAGCGCGCGTTAAAGCAATTGGGCTATGATCACTGAGGGCCTGGATGCGTGGGTTTTGCATAAACGCGAGTCTGGAGAGACCTACGTGCAGGTGACGTTGTTTACCCGCGAGAAAGGGTTGGTGCGCGCTGGGTACAGGGGCGGACGCACGCCTAAGAAGCAAGGTTCATTACACGTTTTTACGCCCTTATGGTTAACCTTGGATGTTCGCCGTGATTGGCATTACGTGCATCAATTGGAAGCTATTTCGCCCTCTTTAGTGCTCACAGGGGATGGGTTGTTTGCAGGTTTATACGTCAACGAACTATTATATCATGCTTTAACGCCACTTGATCGCTTGCCTGATTTTTATGATGCGTATGTGCATACCTTACGTGCGTTGACCGCAGCGACGGAACGCATGGTGATAGAAGTTGTATTAAGACGGTTTGAATGGCGATTACTGATGGTTTGTGGCTATCAGATGTCACTGACGCATGATGCGCAATCGGGAGCACCCATTCAAGCGAGCGACCACTATGCCTTTATTGCGGGAAAAGGGTTTGTGTTGGCTTCTGATGGTTTTCAGGGCGCGCACATCATGGCATGGGCATGTGATTCACTGAATGATATAGCCGTTCTTAAAACTGTTAAATCAATTATGCGTCGTGCGATTGATCATGCGTTGGATGGCAAGCCTATACAGGCGCGAAAGCTGTATAGGTCAATAGCCGGATAGGCAGGTATTTTTTTATCAGTCCGGTAATTTTAAAGCTATACTAAAACATAGGAATCATCTGTTGGAGTGTATCATCATGAATGCCCATACTAAAAAGAACGTTTTTCGAATGATGGTGTTTTCATTCGCGTTACTGGTGAGTGCTGCAAGCAGTGCTTGGCATGGCGGAGGGGGATACTACCATGGTGGGGGATATTATCATAGTGGAGGATATTATCATGGCGGTGGTGGGTACTATCATGGTCAGGGATATTATGGCGGCGGGGGATGGGGTGGTCCTACCGTTGTGGTAGGCTCACCAGGCTATTACCCCTCACCTTGTGAAACGGTTCGTGTTTGCAACTCAACAGGGCAATGTTGGCTGCAACAATCGTGTAATTGACGCTCACCCTTTCATCTTACGCAACATAACTAGAATGCGTTAAATAGTTCCTGTCAGGGTAATAAGCGAAGACAACCGATCCACCTTTGATCGTATTGATCACAGGCTTCGCCAGAGTTTGAGCAATTGATGGGCAACCCCAGCTGCGGCCCGCGCGTCCTGTCTGTTTGATAAATTTAGGCTCGACGTACCATGCGCCGTGAATGACGACGCGTCGGTTATAGGCGTTGTCATTGAATCCTTTTTCCAATCCTTGTAAATTCAAGGAGTATCCTTTCGACCCCATGTACGTGTCACGTGTCACGAATGTTCCTAAGCTGGTTTGCTTGCTGGATACGGTGTTGGAAAAATGAGTGGGTGTATTCATGCCAGAATTTTGCCCATGAGCGACATAGGTGTTGTATAGCAGTTTGTCGTGGTTCACATCAAAAATCCACATGCGTTGTTTAGAAGAAGGCAATGAGTAATCAATGACGGTCAACACTTGTTTTCTCACGGCTCCACGGATAGACGCTTTTTTATAGGCGGCCAGTGCCAGTTGAAGCACATGACGGTTGAGTTGAGGCGCTTTTTGTCCTAAATGCTTTGTTTCAGCGGCTACGTCAATCGATTGTTTGGAACGTTTGGAACGTTTGGATACGTTGGTGGCGCTGGATGTCATGCTACTAGTCAATATGGCTAGGGAAATTAACGTAATGATAATATTCATAATGCTCCATTTTTTAGGATGAAATGTGCGTGTTAACGCGCAAAGGTGGTTATTGTATTAACAAACCGCATAAATGTAAAATCATGCCCGCCTCATATATTGGTTTATGAGGAAAATATAGGCAATTCATCAGGTTATCTCCCATTTTATCGGCAACACCAGGTTGCATACAACACAAAAAAACAGTTATTAAGGCAATAAGTTTTGTATTGTACCATGTTTGCAGGTTTAAAAGTATACAAAATTAATCAAATAAGTTCAACATTGGGATGATTGCTGGTGGATTTTTTGAAACTTTTACACTATTCTTCTTATTTGCAGTGTGTAAAATAGGACAATAAACATGCTTGATAAATGCTCTATAGAGGCCCCGAAGGGATTGCGTGCGATGATGAATGATGCCTATCGCATGCAGGAGTTGCGGAGTGTGACAGCACTCATCGAACAGGCCACGCTCACGTCATCTCAAGTGGATGCAGCGCGTTTGTTGGCAACACGTCTCGTTCAGCAAGTTCGAGTGGCACGTAAAAAAACCACTGGAATCGACTCTTTTTTAACAGAATACTCATTAACCAGCCAAGAAGGCATTGCGTTGATGTGCTTGGCGGAGGCCTTGTTGCGAGTGCCTGACAATGCCACCATTGATTCCTTGATCAAGGATAAGTTGCTGGATGCGGATTGGGCTTCACATACCGGACAAAGTGATTCTTTCTTTGTAAATGCAACGACTTGGGCCTTGATGTTAACAGGCAAGGTACTCGGATCCGGAAATGCAGAGTCCGCGTTAAGCCGCACATTGATGGCGTTGGTGAATCGCAGCAGTGAAGGGGTGGTGCGCAAGTCGGTTGATCATGCCATGCGCATCATGAGCAAGCAGTTTGTGACAGGCCGTACCATTCAAGAGGCCCTGGTTCGTGCTCAAAAAAAAGAAGCCTTAGGGTATCGATACTCCTATGATATGTTGGGGGAGGCCGCACTCACGGCCGCAGATGCAGATCGCTATTTTAAATCCTACATGCAGGCCATTGAAGCCATTGGGAAAAGTGCCGTAAACGCGGGAAATGTTTACCAAAAACCTGGCATATCCATTAAGTTATCGGCTTTGCATCCTCGCTATCAAGAGGGGCAACACAAACGCGTGCTAGCGGAATTAACCCCTATTTTATTGTCGTTGTCTCAATTAGCAAAGCAATATGACATCGGGCTGACCATTGATGCAGAGGAGTCTGAGCGTCTTGACCTGTCTCTGGATGTGATTGAGTCGGTGTTTAATCATCCCAGTTTAGCGGGTTGGAATGGATTTGGGGTGGCCGTACAGTCGTATCAAAAACGTGCGGTTTTTCTATTGGACTGGCTGGCTGAACTGGCTCGAACGCAGGGCCGACGCATCATGGTGCGTTTGATCAAAGGCGCATATTGGGACAGCGAAATAAAAAAAGCGCAAATGCAAGGCCTGTCTGACTACCCGGTTTTTACTCGGAAAGTGTTTACAGATGTGTCGTTCCAGGCCTGTGCTAAAAAAATATTGACCATGACGGATGTGATTTACCCACAATTTGCAACACACAACGCTTATTCTGTGGCGATGATTTTAAGCCTAGTCGGTGAATACCGCGATTTTGAATTCCAGTGTTTGCACGGCATGGGCAATGAATTGTATGCACAAATCGTCCCGAAAGAACATTTCGGCATTCCATGCCGAATCTATGCACCAGTGGGCAGTCATGAAGATTTACTGCCTTATTTGGTGCGGCGATTGCTTGAGAATGGTGCCAATTCATCGTTCGTCAATCGAATTGTAGATGAAAGCGCGCCCATCAGCACACTCGTTGAAGATCCTGTGGGCCAAGCGCTGCATATGTTAAGTAAAATCAATCAAAATATTCCACTGCCGGCATCTATCTTTTTGCCGGAACGAAAGAACGCGCTCGGACTAGACTTGAGCGATCGGTCGTGTGTTGCTGCTTTGCAACGTTCGCTGGATGCAATGGCGCCTTTTCAGTGGGCGGCAGGCCCTGTATTGGCGAACAAGAGCGTCTCTGCTTCGAGTCCATCCAGCATCATGTCTCCTCAGCGACCTGATCAATGCATCGGACACGTGCAGGAATCGACGATGGACGACGTTGAATGGGCGCTCAAGCAAGCCACAGCAGCGTTTGATGCCTGGAGCAATACGCCTGTTGATCATCGTGCGGCATGTATTGAGCGATTTGCATGCCTCCTTGAAGACAACATGGCCACCTTCTTGGCCATGGCCTGCATGGAGGCCGGCAAGACGTGGAATGATGCGATTGGCGAGGTCAGAGAAGCCATTGATTTTTGCCGTTATTATGCCGCTCAAGCTGAAAAAATAATGGCAAAGCCTGTGTCACTGCATGGGTATACGGGAGAAATAAACACCTTGAGTTTGCACGCACGTGGTGTGGTGCTCTGCATTAGCCCTTGGAATTTTCCGTTGGCGATTTTTACAGGTCAAACCGTAGCGGCTTTGGTGACGGGCAATTGTGTCATTGCCAAACCCGCGGAGCAAACCCCGATCATTGCTCATTTTGCCGTTGAACTCATGCTCAAAGCGGGTATTCCTGTGGGTGCTATGCAACTGCTCCCAGGACTTGGTAAAACCATTGGTGCGGCCCTGGTAGCCGACAAGCGTGTGAACGCTGTTATTTTTACAGGTTCGNNATTGATCAATCAAACGTTGGCCACGCGCGGCGGAGAAATCATCCCCTTTATTGCAGAAACAGGGGGACAAAATGCAATGATTGTGGATTCCTCCGCACTGCTCGAACAAGTGGTTGTGGATGTGGTGGCCTCTGCATTTGGCAGTGCTGGGCAGCGTTGCTCGGCATTGCGTGTTTTGTACGTGCAAGCCGACATTTATCCACGGCTGATTGCCTTGCTGAAGGGAGCGATGGCTGAACTCAATGTAGGCGATCCCTGTTGGTTAGATACAGACATCGGTCCTGTCATTGATGCGCCGGCACTGGCTATTTTAAACACGCATGTGAGCATGATGACCAAAAAACATGAGTTGATATATCAATGTGAACTAAAGCATGATGCAAAATCTGGGCATTTTATGGCGCCAACAGCCATTGCAATTGACTCGATTGGCGAATTGGATCGTGAGGTGTTTGGGCCGGTTCTTCATGTCATTCAGTTTAAGCAAGATGGATTGGATGATGTCATTGCAGAAATTAATCAGACGGGTTATGGTCTAACATTAGGCATCCATAGCCGCATTAATACAACGGTTAACTACATTCGACAACACACACATGTCGGCAATTGTTATGTTAATCGCAACATGATTGGGGCAGTGGTTGGGCTTCAACCGTTCGGTGGCGAGGGGTTATCAGGAACCGGTCCCAAGGCTGGTGGACCTCACTATTTGTATCGGTTATGTCACGAGCGTACGTATACGGTGGATACCACGGCCGCAGGTGGAAATGCAAGTTTGATGTCGTTGCCAGGATAAGGGGTACTAACGTACCTGATGCGAATTCATGTAATCGGATAGTATTTTTTGGTGGCTTGCTTCCATGGTTAAGCCTAGTTTTGTACGTCGCCAGAGGATATCATCCACGCAGCACGCCCATTCATCTTGCATTAAATAGTCTACTTCAACTTGGTAGAGGGTGTCTGTGAAGCAGATTCCCATGTGGTGGGTGTTTTCACAGCCGGCCAGAATAGCTTCCGTTCGCGTGCCATACAGGCTTAAATAGCGATTGCGTGTCATGCCATCCAGCCAATGGTATTTTTCGCAGGCATAACGTTGATATTCAGCAAATGTCATGGTGCCTAAGGTTGCGCCGGGTAAGGGCCTCGTGGCGGTTGATGATAAAGGCAATGCTTTGAAAATGAGGGACAGTTGATCAATCGCCTCTGCTGCCAATTGCCGATACGTGGTTATTTTTCCGCCATAAATGGAAATCGCAGGTGCCGGTTTATTTGAAAAGTGGCAGGCATATTCGCGACTCAGAGCGGTATTTTGTTTCCCTTCCTCGCTGATTAACGGCCTGACACCGCTCCAGGTGGTAATGATGTCTGATGGAAAAAGACGCTTATTAAAATAGCGGTGTATTAATGCAAGTAAATAATCTATTTCAGACGGTTCCATGCTGATGTCATCCAGCTCCCCTTCAAATGGCACTTCGGTCGTTCCTATCATGGTTTGATCATGATAGGGAACCACAAACACAATGCGTTGGTCGTCGTGTTGTAATAAGTACGCGTGTTCACCCTCATACAGTTTGTGCACAACCAGATGGCTGCCTTTCACGTGCGTAAGGCTATGGATGTCCGGAAGGTGCAACAATTGATTCACCTTTGAAACCCAAGGCCCGGCTGCATTAATGACTGATTTTGCCTGTACTTGAACCACCTGGCCTGATGATGTCTGCAATGTGAGATGCCAACGCGTGTCCATTGCTTCGGCTTTGATTAAGGCTGTTTGAGTCATGATAGTAGCGCCATGCTGTTTCGCTTGCAGTGCATTGACCAATGTCAGTCGGGCATCATCGGTTTTGCAGTCATAAAAAAGAAACCCTTCGGATACCGTGGCACTTAGTGGTGTAAAATAGGGTGTTTTTTGACTGCGTCTGAATAATCGGCTGTGTGGAAGGGTATTGATGCGGCTTAAATGATCGTAAATAAACAGCCCAATACGTACGAACCAAGCAGGGCGCATGGAGGATTGATGTGGAATAAAAATGGGTAACGGATGGATTAGATGGGGCGCTATGCGAGACAGGGTTTGGCGTTCATTCAGTGCTTTTTTCACTAACTTAAAATCAAATGTCTCAAGATAGCGCAGTCCTCCATGGATTAACTTGCTGCTACTAGACGATGTTTTTGATGCTAAATCATCTTGTTCGCAGAGCAACACCGAGAGTCCGCGAAGGGCTGCATCCGCAGCGCAGCCCGCCCCATTGATGCCGCCCCCAATAATAACAACATCGAAGACACGATCAAACGACATCGCGCTCTTTCTGGCCGGTGTAAAGCTGTCGTGGTCGACCAATGCGCGAATTGCTTGCCGTCATTTCCAACCAATGCGACATCCAGCCCACGGTTCGCGCAAGTGCAAAAATGACCGTGAACATGTTGGTGGGAATGCCAATGGCGCTCAGCGTCAGGCCCGAATAAAAATCAACATTAGGGTAGAGTTTTTTCTCAATGAAATAAGGGTCTTCCAAAGCAATTCGCTCTAATTCCATCGCCAAT
>DNVL01000200.1 GCA_003507515.1 Legionella sp. | reverse complement strand
ACGTCACACGGGTCAGTCCGCGAGGGGTGTATGGGAAGGCCGATTTGGCGCTCGTCTATCATCTGTGCTTATGGTCGCGGCTTGCCAATCGTGTGCAGCTGATTTTATTCAGTGGTGAAGCCCTGAACCAGACCACGCTTTACAACTTATGCCATGGCTTTTCGTGGTCTGACGTGTTTTCGCCCGATAAAACCTTAGGGATTGAATTTCATGGCGAATCGCTTGAGATTCGCAATTCCATGTTTGG
The DNA here is from genome assembly GCA_003507515.1 of Legionella sp. Taxonomy (GTDB): domain Bacteria; phylum Pseudomonadota; class Gammaproteobacteria; order Legionellales; family Legionellaceae; genus DDPF01. The sequence continues at coordinate 4,640 of DNVL01000200.1, read as the reverse complement.
GGCCCAATTGGTGAAAGATGCCATTGTGGATCATTTTCGTGCGTCTCATGGCGAGCGCCCCGATATTGACCGAGAAAACCCACAAATTCGGCTGCATGCCTATTTGAAGCATGACACCTTGACGGTGAGTTTGGACTTAACCGGATACAGCATGCATCAGCGGGGTTATCGAACGCAAGCAGGAGCGGCTCCCTTGAAAGAGAACCTTGCCGCCGCCCTGTTAATGCGTGCCAAATGGCCTGAATGGGCTGCTGCGGGTGCGGCCTTGCATGATCCGTTTTGTGGTTCAGGCACGCTCGTGATTGAAGCGGCCATGATGGCAGCGCACATCGCGCCCGGCTTATTGCGACAAGATCAATCCCTTCAATATTGGACACAGCATCAGCCCGCATTGTGGGAAGAAGCGCGAGCCGCAGCGCTATTGGCCGTGCGGCCCATGGGGTTATCATTGCGCGGGACGGATAGTGATGCGCAGGTCGTTGCTTTGGCCGAAGCCAATGCCGCAAGGGCTGGGGTTTCGCATCTGGTCACCTTTGCGTGCCTGCCGTTGGAGGCCTGTACGCCGAGCGCTGAAAAAGGGTTATTGATTGGAAATCCACCCTATGGCGAACGCTTAAGCGATGCCACCCAACTCATTCCGCTGTATCAGCAATTGGGCCATGTTTTGCATGCCCACTACCAAGGGTGGCACGCCGCCATTTTGACATCGAACGCGATGCTGGCGAAAACAATGGGGTTGCGAGCGAGCAAACAATACACCGTGTATAATGGCGCATTGGAATGCAAATTATATTGCTTGACCATCGAGGCTGAAAACCAATTGCGAACGTTTGATCCTACGCGATTGTCAGCGGCAGCCCAAATGTTTGCGAATCGTCTGCAAAAAAATGCCAGTCATTTGAAAAAATGGGCGAAGCGCAATCAAATCAATTGCTACCGAGTGTATGACGCCGATTTGCCGGAATACGCTTTCGCCATTGACATCTACAATGATCACGTTGTATTGCAAGAATACACGGCCCCTTCAACGGTTGATGCGCACAAAGCATCAAAGCGGAGTCTCGATGTTATTCAAGCGGTGCCGCAAGCATTAGGCGTGGATGCAAGTCATGTGGTGGTGAAGCAGCGCAAACAGCAAAAGGGCACCCAGCAGTACCAAAAAATGAACCAAGTGGGCCGCACGCTGGTTGTCTCAGAGGGGCGGGCTCAATTCACCGTTAACCTGTATGATTACTTGGATACCGGCCTGTTTTTAGATCATCGACCGCTGCGCCTGCGATTTGCCGAGTTACCCAAAAACACACGATTTTTGAATTGCTTTTGCTACACGGCAACGGCGAGCGTGCACGCAGCCCTTGCGGGCGCGATAACCACGAACGTTGATTTATCCAATACCTATTTAAACTGGGCTCAAGATAATTTTCGATTGAATCACCTGGATGCATCAAGGCATCAATTTATTCAATACGATTGTTTAGAGTGGCTCAAGGTCACGACCGACCGATTTGATGTGATTTTTTTAGATCCGCCAAGCTTTTCAAATTCAAAGCGCATGACGGAAACACTGGATATTCAGCGTGATCATGAAGCATTGATTACAGCGGCGATGCGGTTATTGAATCCCAAAGGCCAGTTGTATTTTTCGACCAATTTGAGAGCGTTTAAATTGTCGCCTGAAGTGGCTCAGAAATACGCGGTGCGTGATATGAGTGCCGAGACCATTGACGTTGATTTTAAGCGCAATGCTCGCATTCATCAGTGTTTCTTGATGACTGAAAGGAGTTAATGGCTCTTGCGGAATTGCCGTGGTATTTGCAATGATCCTGGGCCAAGGCCCAGCCTACATGCAGGGAGTAGGTTGGGCCTTGGCCCAAGAGCGGTATTCTATACAGCCTTATTGCTGGAGTGATGCCTCATAATGTCGCGTTCGCAGCGCCTTCTTCATGGGTTACCAATTGGGGAGGATTAATGGCACGGCGGACCAAACCACGGTTCCACAGACTATTGGCTTGCAGGTCACTCTTCTGCTCCTCCCCTGCTGCTGCTGCTGCTGCTGCTGCTTCTTCTACTACGCGGTCTTGTCGTCCGTCTCTATACCCATTTCTATACCCATCCATGTGACTGATATTCAGTTGTTCCTGAAGCGCTTGACGCTGTTGTTTTAACTCGCGATTTTCTTCTTCCAGTCCACGAACGTACACATTAGACACACCGACCTGAGGGGCGTTTTGATGCAACTGATAATGCGTACAAATGGTTTTTATGTTCTCTTGCAGTGCATTTGCATACGTTGTTTTGATGTGGGTCAGCGCCGCACTTTTAATCAAACCCATCACCCATGCGCCAACGGCACAAGACAATGCAATCACCATGCTGGGGGGATAGACACACCAGATGACCACTAATGCGGTGGTCAGAATATTCGCGAGCAATTTGGTCAGAGAGATTTGCAGGCCGCGTTCGTATAGATTGTCTGCGCGTGCGGCGGCCGCTTTACTGAAATACTCGGTGCCGGGGGCTGTTGGGTGATCCCATCGCTCTTGCTCGTCTCGAATCACCGTGTATATCGAATGAATGATTTCGATGCCAGCCCCTGCAACAAACATCGTGACGGCTGGTATCGTCATGGATCCTGCGGCCATATAACACAGCACGTAGCCTATGATGGGAAAGGCATGCTCGATGGTTTTGAAAAATAATTTAATGGAAGGATCCCAGTCGGTGCTTGGGGAGTCCGTAAAGAGCATTCTGTACCAAGCATAGACCAGCGGAATGCCATTGGATACAACCCCAAACAACGGCGTGTTGCGCATGATATGAACCGTTTGACCCAACCATTGAGAGACAAGGGGCATGGTTCGTTCAAACCAGGACTGCAATAGGTCAATTTTGTCTTTGAGATAATACAATACACTGGCGACTGCGGCAATGACCGCACCATACGTGAGGTAGCGCGCCCAGTTGCGCTCCGGTTTGACGTCGGTGATCAACTCCACCAATTGTTCCAAGTGGCGATGCTTTCTTTTGATTCGTGTTAATGCAACATAAAGATTAGGGCTTTCATAATACGTCTTGATTAATTTAAGGTCGGTCGTGGGAGGAATGTGTTCACACTCGGTGTTCAACGTAATGAATAGATTAATTTGTTCCGCTGTCAAGTGCAGGGAGCTTTGCTGGTCTGTTTTTAATGCATCAAGACTTGTTGTTAACAGTTCAACATTCTTGAGCGGTATCGTGTCTGACATCACTTTGTTTTTATCAATATAAACCAAGCGATTCCCTGTCCAGACGTAGCAATTGAAATATCCAAGGCGCTCAGCCCTAGTCGTAGGCATTAAATGAATTTGACAGCCGCCAATGGATAGCGCATCCAACAGATCCGTCACGATGGTATGGTATTTAGGATCGGTTGATTGAATGGTTTCATAAGCGGCTATACCGCCAATGGGTTTGCAATGCTTCTTCAGCTTGTGTTTGACATCCTCAATCTCTTCACCCCGTTCAATATAATCGTGAATGATTTTAATGAGCGTTGTNNTATTTACGCGGCTTGCTCTTGTGGGTGCCAGTCCCGGCTTCGCTCGGCGTCCGACGCCCCGATACGGGTCGACGTTTTCCTGCGGGCTTGGTCGCTTCACGATTCGTGCGAGACGGCATGGTATCGACAACCGGCGCGAGTTCCTCTTCATTCTTGCGATAAATAATGGCGGTGCTGCCAATCAATTGCACCAGTGATGCCTTCAGCGCGTCGCACAATTCAGCCGCGATCGCTTGACGGTCCGCTTTTTCAGCCCCGTTGATTTTCACTTTAATGAGCTCATGAATGAGCAATGCAGAATCCGTTTCAGCGGTAACCGCAGGTGTTAACCCTTTGGCGCCTAATAACACAACCGGCTTTAAATGATGAGCCTGGGCTTTCAGTGTTTGTTTCAGTGTTTGTTTCATAGATTCATGCATAAAAATATCCCTGTGAGCGCTGTTTTAAGTCTGTTCGTGCCCTTAAAACAGTTAGAAATCGTTAATTGGCGAATTATTGCACGTTTTGCTGTGAAAAGGTAGCCATATTGCGTATAATAGAATAAATTTATTCAATGACTGGAAAGTATGGCGCGCTCCAAGACCAGTAACCGTTGGTTACAAGAACATTTTGATGATATCTACGTGAAAAAAGCACATGCTGAAGGGTATCGGAGCCGCGCTGTTTATAAGTTAAAAGAAGTCGATGAGAAAGAACGGTTGCTGAAACCGGGCATGACGGTGGTCGATTTGGGAGCTGCTCCTGGGGGATGGACGCAGTATGTCAGCGAAAAATTAGCGGGGCAGGGCATCATCATCGCACTGGATGTGTTGCCTATGCCCGCACTGCCTGGTGTTGATTGCATTGTGGGTGATTTCCGAGAAGAGGCTGTTTTGCAGCAGTTAATGCAACGCGTGCCGACAGCAGGCGTTGATCTTGTATTATCCGACATGGCACCCAATATGAGTGGAACGAGCGCGGTGGATATTCCTCGTGCGATGTATCTGGTCGAGCTGGCTTACGACTTCAGTCAAAAAATGCTGAAGCCTGGCGGGACGATGTTAATGAAAATTTTCCATGGAGCGGGCTTTGATGATATGGTGAAAATGGCCCGTTTGCAATT
>DNVL01000195.1 GCA_003507515.1 Legionella sp. | reverse complement strand
GATGCGATTGATAAAGCGGAAGATCGAGAGCGGTTTCAACAAATGGTCGTAAAACTAGGCCTGCACCAGCCCATGAACGGCACGGTGCGCAGTGAACGCGAGGCGATGGACGTGGCTGCTCGCATTGGTTATCCTTTAGTGGTTCGGCCCTCTTATGTCTTGGGTGGGCGTGCAATGGAGGTGGTGTATCACGAGCAGGACTTGCGACACTACCTCGCGCATGCAGTCGTGGTATCCAACGACTCGCCTGTATTGTTGGATCGCTTTTTAAACGATGCCATTGAAGTGGATGTGGACGCCGTGTGTGATGGACAAGACGTGCTGATTGGCGCCATCATGGAGCACATTGAGCAGGCGGGGGTGCATTCAGGTGATTCCGCGTGTACCTTGCCACCGTTTAGCTTGAGCGTGGTGGTTCAGCAAGATTTGATTGAACAAATGCGTGCAATGGCGTTAGAATTAGGCGTGGTAGGCTTGATCAATGCCCAATTCGCGATTCAGGCGGATGATATTTATGTATTGGAAGTCAACCCACGTGCATCACGAACCGTGCCTTTTGTGTCAAAAGCGACTGGATTGCCATTGGCTAAAATTGCAGCCTTGTGCAAAATAGGACGGACATTAAAAGAGCAAGGGCTGACCCATTATGCCCCTATGCCGGCTTTTTACTCGATTAAGATGCCGGTGTTTCCGTTTGTGAAGTTCGCAGGTGTTGATTCCATTTTAGGTCCTGAGATGAAATCCACGGGTGAAGTCATGGGGATTGCCAAGCGTTTTGGGCAGGCTTACTCTAAAGCGCAATTGGGTGCGGGCTGCCATGTGGTTAAACGGCGGCGGGCATTTGTTTCTGTGCGCGATGCAGACAAGGCAGGCATTGGTGAAATCGCCAAACGTTTGATTGACTTGCAGTTTGAAATCATTGCAACCCGAGGCACGGTTGCGGTATTAAAGGCAGCAGGTATTGCTTGTACACCCGTATTTAAGGTGGCTGAGGGGCGGCCGCACGTGGTGGATTATATTAAAAACCATGACATTGATTTTATTGTTAACACAACCGAAGGCAAACAAGCCATTGCGGATTCCTTTGCCATTCGGCGCAGTGCGTTGCAGCATAAGGTGAGTTACACAACGACCTTGTCAGGTGCACAAGCGGCATGCTTGGCGATGAAATATGAAGATAGACAAACCGTAACACGACTACAGGATTTACATGATGCAAAAACATCCAATGACCGTTCAAGGCGCTGAGGCGCTAAAACAAGAGTTACATCGCTTAAAAACCATTGAGCGTCCCCGCATTATTGAGTCCATTGCGACCGCGCGTGCGCATGGTGATTTGAAGGAAAATGCAGAATACCATGCAGCGCGAGAAGAGCAGAGCTTTACTGAGGGGCGTATTCAAGATTTAGAAGCAAAACTATCCATGGCGCAAGTGGTCGATATCAGTAAACTCACGAATGAAGGCAAAGTCGTGTTTGGGGTGACCGTGCATCTATGCCACGTGTTGACGGATGCGGAAGTGGTTTACCAAATTGTGGGTGAAGATGAGGCAAATATTAAATTAAATAAAATCTCTTATAGCTCCCCCATTGGACACGCGTTGATTGGCAAATACGTGGATGACACGGTGGTGGTCAAAACACCCGGTGGAGTGGTTGAATACGAGATTGTTTCAGTGGATTATGGGGTCTAAAAAAGCCCGCCATATGACAGGGTTTCATCGGTTTGCGTGGAGGCATCGTGCATGGGTTTTCGTTCAAAAAAGCGGTTTTTAATGGATCGGCTGGTATTTAAATCGTCGAGAGGTGTGCCTTGAAATAAGCCCAGTTCTTTTTTAATGTCTTGATAGTTATCAAACTCTGGGTTAATCAAACGAGCGGTGCTGGTGGCGCCCATGGCATAATAAAAGCCTAAGTCAACGACCGTCGCTATCATAATGAGCCCCCATCCTAGCGGTGTTCCGATCCAAGACGCCGCTAAGCTGGTCAGTAACACGTTGACCGCTACATAACTGCCGGCGATGCTAGAAACGGCACCAAAGGCAAGGGCGACCCCTTTTAAAATACATTTCAACAGGGACTCAGGATACCCCCCCATTGCCGCATGCTTCATCTGGAAATCTTGACGGATGAGCGTCACGAGCTGGATATAGCCGTCATATTGCGCATGATGGACAGGCATCATGTCAATGCTTCTCAATTGTTGAGTGATAGCACGGGTTGTGTTGAGTTGTTCAGAATACAACGCAAGCAGCTCGCCGAGCGCCGTGTTTGAGTAGGTCATTCCGAGGGCTTCGTGCAGGAAGGTTACTTCAAAGCTATAAAATAAAAAACCGGCAAAAACCGTATTGACAATCGATAAAACGACCGCTGTTGGATTCGATATGGCAGGGATTAAAACAAACAACTCGGACCAAAATACATAGGTAGTAGCCGCATTTTGAATCAATCCAACCCACAGTAAAAAGTAGTAGAGCATGTCTCGACAGTGCTGCTTGAACGCTTCGTACAACAGGCCATGCTCATGAGGCAATGGCGGGGGGGGCCGTTGGATATCTTGGTGAATCATGGTTTCAAAAGCATGCATGAGGCGTAATTTTTCTGTTTCCACAGAAAGCTTTTCGGGGGCATTGGTGGGTTGCAATAGTGGCTCAAAAGCGCGTATGAGTTGTTGAATATCGTATTGTTCGCCCATGACAGGGGGCGTCGTGGTGCGTGCGTACGTTTGGGGCATGAATGCATCCATGAGGAGAGGGCGCATTGATTTTATCATAAAAAAACAAATGTTACCGCTAGGCCTGACTTTTTTACAGGGCTCGCTGCTGGGCAATATAAAAGGTTACATACACCTCACGCTGCTCTTGCTGTCTGGCCACCACCGGTTCTTGATAGATGAGTTCTAAAGGATATTGCTCACTTAACGCATGAATATAATCCGGATGGTGACAAAAACGCGCGCTGTCTTGCAAGTGCCAGGGTTCATCCGCACTGATTTCACAGCTAAAAACAAAGAG
>DNVL01000003.1 GCA_003507515.1 Legionella sp. | reverse complement strand
CGTGTTTTATTGTGTTCGTCAATCAGAGCAATGACTGGTGTCAGGCGGGGTTCTTTTGTCGTGGCATCTAACTCCGTTAAAAATTGATAAACCGTTATCTCCTGATGGATGTAGCGACCGCGTTGATTTTTAGGAATACCCATTGTGGTTAATAAGTTAGTAATAATGGTGTTGTCAGGCAGTCTATCTAGTCTATCTAACGTTATTTTATAAAAATCACGATTGAATGCATCTCGGTCTGCCTTGTATTTTTCCATATGGACTTTAAGTGCATTCTCATTCCCAGAATGCACAAGATAATTATTTAATGCGGTCAAGGTAGCAATCAGGGATTCCATGTGCTCGCCAATAAATCACAGTGTGTAAATATATTATACACCAGTTGCATTGGACGTCAACAACACGTTATTCACATGATGCACTCAACATCCAATGTGCTTTTTGATGCACAGCGATTCGCTCAGCTAACAAGCTTATGGTCCCTTCGTCATTTACACCTTGTGCAAGTAGTATGGCTTTGTTTAAATCTTTCATCAATATGGCATTATCAGCGGCCAGTTCGCACACCATGGCGTTTGAATTTAAATCAGAGTTGCCGTCTTTAATGGTTTTTAATCGGTCATATTCTTTAAAGGTTGCGGGCGCTTTATGTCCAATGATTCGGATACGTTCAGCAATTGAATCAATCGCTTCCGCGAGTTCGCGATACTGTTCTTCGAATAAATCGTGCAAGGGTTTAAACTGTGGCCCTTTTACATGCCAGTGATAATTTTGTGTTTTGAGATATAACGCATAAGTGTCTGCCAAAAGGACAGAAACTCGGACCACTAAATCGCTCATAGTAAACTCCATGTATTGATTAGATGCTTTCTAAGCATAGCATAGATGTTTAGGTTAAGAATCAGTACGGTAGGGCTCAGGCAGGGCTAATAGTATGGACTTCACTACTTTTGTCTCATTTTTAGGCCCACTATACTTTTATACTACCGCGGCAAACATTCCCTTCTTCTATGCCATTAATCCACATTTTAATTTGTTTTAGGCGAACAAGGGTTACATCAGTAAGCGCAGTGCAACGACACATAGGATTGACCGATCCATAGAAATTTTTCTGCGTATTCGGGTAGATCGACTCTAAATAGGCATCTCTAAATACGAGCCACTTCCGCTGCGAAATAATAAATTTTGAAATAAATAATGGGTCGTTTTTATATGTGTTTAAAACCATTTTATAATACTTGTTTAACTCAAGATCCGTTTGAGCGAAATCATTGCATGATTCTTGATTCATTTCTAACTGCGTTTGTGCAAAGACGACATCATTTTGTATGAACATTCCCAATAAAAAAAGACAGATATAAAATAATTTATGCATGATAAATCCTTTTTCTTCGAATAACGATGCTCATCATTCTTTTTATTGTGCACTTTAAAAAAATGAATGGCAAGCGCAAACCTCAGGTTAGCATGTCTCGAAGTGGCAAGAAAGGATGACAAAACAGAGCACCGGAATTCCGGTGCTCTGTTCAAAAAGTTAAACTCGAGCCGCCACATCCCGTGGCAACAGCAACCAATATCGGCCTTTATTCTGCATGTGATTGGCCATAAAATACGCTTTTTTACCCGTCCCCCAGAACACATCGCCCCGTACCATTCCGCGAATAGCGCCACCCGTGTCTTGTGCTACCATGAGCCGATTGAATGGTTTTTTACGGTTGTTTTCTGTAGGTGTTGTGGTGCTTAAAAAGGTGGGGGTTCCGTAAGGGATAAAGGCGTGGTCGACCGCCAAGGAGTAGCCTGGCGTCAGTGGCACGCCTTGTGCACCTAAGGCTGCATTTGTTTTCAGTTTCTGAAAGAAAACAAAGGATTTGTTCTGATTTAAGATCCGATTTATCTCTTTGGGGTGCTGATTGAGATACGCTTTAATGTGCGCTGAAGAGGCATTGTCGCGGGTCATGACCCCTTCACGGATGAGTACACTGGCGACTGATTTGTATTCGGCTCCATTTTCAGCCGCATATCCAACATAAAATGGCTCACCGTCGGCTAACTCAACCGCACCTGATCCTTCAATTTCCAAGAAAAGCCTATCCATCGGGCTTTTTATCCAGAATAACACCGGCGCAATATGGCGGATGGCCCCGTGACTGATTTCTTCTCGGGTATAAAAAGGCACGAGTTTATTGCCCGCAACGCGACCGACGATGCGTTTGTTGTGAAGGTCTTTTCTAAATAACCCTAAATTGGCAGAGATCAAATTAGACGGTAAGCCATAAATAGGCACCGAGTATTCGGCGGTTTTTTTCAAGCTGCCGTGAAGAAGTGGCATAAAATAGCCAGTAAACAATCCATGAACAGGCTTGTGTTTATAAAATTCAACGGGTGTAAACCAGGTTTGAAAAAAATCCCGAATGGTCGCATCGGATGGTGTCTTCAGCGACATAGCCACGACACACGCGGGTTGCCAGTCTTTAATTTGCAATGGAATGGATTCCGTACCGACTGATTTCTCCGGGTTTTGTTTCAAAAACGTACGGCATGAATGTTGAAACGCACGCAAGGACGGCTGAATAGACGCGGTGTCCCAACCCGGAAGGTGGTGAAAGGAAGCAGGTGTGAGTGATGTTTTGGCGGAGCTATACCAGTAGCCAGCGGTAAGGGCCAGCATGACGGTTGCAATTAGCATGATATAGAGGCGCAATGCTTTCATGGATTCTCTCGATAGTTCTTGTTAATGTTGTGCAAATATAACACATTTATGGTCTTGTATGCAAAAGAAACTTTTTGTTTATGCTTTTCAAACGTGCGTGCCCCCTTGTGAAATGTGTGCTCGCGCAGTACTATTAATCAGATGATTGACAGGTGAGGGGATCATGTTTAAAGGGAGCATAGTGGCACTGGTAACACCCATGTTGAATGATCATGTGGATGTGGAACGTTTACGCGAATTGGTTGAATTTCATGTGGAAGCAGGCACGCATGCCATTGTTGCTGCGGGCACTACAGGTGAATCGGGCACCTTAACACGGGATGAAAAAATCCTCGTGATTAAAACGGTGGTTGATGCGGTGCGTGAGCGCATTCCGGTGATTGCGGGAACGGCCGAAAATGCCACAAAATCGTGCATTGAATTGACTCAATTGGCGATGGCGTGTGGGGCGCATGCGGCGCTTATCATGACGCCGGCTTATATCAAGCCAACGCAAGAGGGGCTTTACCAGCATTACAGCCAGATTGCGCATGCGGCTGCTATTCCTATTGTTTTATACAATGTACCCAGCCGGACGGCCTGTGATTTGCTGCCAGAAACGGTGGCTCGGTTATCCCATATATCAAATATCATAGGGATTAAAGAAGCCACCGGGCAAATGCCTCGGCTTCAACAAATTCTAGACGCGTGTGAAGGCACGATGGATGTATACAGTGGGGATGACATCACGGCGGCATCCTGGCTGCTGGCTGGTGCCAAAGGGGTTATTTCCGTTACCGCAAATGTAGCCCCTCAACACATGGCCAAAATGTGTGATGCCGCGATGGATGGTGAAACTGATGATTGTTTGCGTATTCAGAAGGAACTCATGCCGCTGCACCACTTGATGTTTGTTGAGTCAAATCCTATTCCTGTGAAATGGGCGCTTTATAGACGAGGGTTGATGAATGATGAAATTCGTCTGCCATTAACGCACATGGCCCAAGCGCACCGGGAAGCGCTTGACCACGCGTTACATACATTACAATTAATCTAAACAATTAATCTAAGGTGAAGCTGTGAATGGTGTAAAGAGGTTAACGTATATCTGCTTATGTTCCGTGTTCTTGGTGGCCTGTTCGGCGAGCTCAGGGAGCGATCTGTATCTGAAAAGCACAAACGGTCCTGATTTGGTGGTGCCCCAACCGTTGACGACTGCAAACATGGGCGATTTTTACAAATTGCCTCCTCAACATCAAGATGCGCGGGTGAGTATTGATCCACCGAACAGGTAACCCAGGATGATTACATGTCAATTAGAGCCGATGAATTAGCGATTATTCAAAGTCTGTCCAAACGTATTGTGGATGCACAGAGTAATATCCGTATTCTGGACCAAATCAAATGGGATGATACGGTCAAAACGACTTTTTTTCGGCACAAGGCCCAACAGCTCCCCGCCGTCAATGCGGCCTATTATGCCAGTAGGCCTCTGCCCTTTGATGCGGTTGAAAAGATGGAAACGTTTCGCCAAATTCTGCGTGATGCTCAAAATCAATTGGGCCAATATTCGCCAGTCACCCGATTGATGAAGCGCCAGTGTGATGAATACGTTCGGGCCGTTCAGATGTTGTCGACGCGTGGAACGTCTGCGTTTAATGAGCTATCGATGGAGCTCTATGGTAGTCCTGATGATGTCTTTTATGCGGGTGGTCCGCGGCTATCTCATATGGGATCGTTGCTGTTTGATGTATTGACCTCGTTAGATGTCAAATTGCAAACCACCGCTGACATCGAGCGATACACGCCAGATGAAGCACAAAAGTTGTTGCAGACACGACTCAATGCGTTTTTTGACCAACATCAAGGCAAAGTGAACGTGATGGTGAGTGATGGCATGATTGCAGATGCAGCTGCAGGTGCTGACAGCATTAAATTGAACAGGAATGCGAAGTTCAGCGACCGCGAACTTAAATACCTCGAAGTGCATGAGGGCTGGGTGCATGTTGGGACGACCATGAATGGTGCCATGCAACCGTATTGCTTTTTTCTATCCAAAGGATCACCTTCATGCAGTGTGATTCAAGAAGGATTGGCGGTCATCACTGAAGTGGTGAGTTTTTCATCTTACCCTGGCCGCATGCGTAAAATCACGAATCGTGTGATTGCCATTGATAAAGTGACCCAAGGTGCTAATTTCTTGGATATCTACCGCTACTTTATTGATTGTGGGTTGAAGGAAGATGACAGTTACAATCAAACGGTTCGTGTGTTTCGGGGCAGTACACCATCCGGCGGACCGTTCACGAAGGATTTGTCGTACGCCAAGGGTTTTGTGCTGATTTATAATTTTATTTGTTTTGCTATCGCTCAACACCGGGTTGATATTATTCCATTGTTATTTACCGGAAAATTGGTCTTGGATGACTTGCCGTTGTTGATTCAATTAAAAGAGCAGGCGCTCATTACAGCTCCTATCTATTTGCCGCCTCAGTTCCGAGATTTGGCAGCCCTTAGTACATGGATGAGTTTTTCACTGTTTCTCAATAAATTTGATATGGATGAGATACAAAAAAACTTCCGATTTTTATTGTTGTAATCAGGAGAAAAGAGGGCGCCTAAATCCTATCCTCCGTAATATCAATCATCATCTGCAAGGCGCGCTTAGCATTATCAATGACCCAATGTTGGTCCATGCTTTGCAAACGATGACGTGTTCCGGTGAACTCATTGACCATATCGCCGGCGCGCACTTCATTGTAATTCATGCTTTTCCCTTGACGAAGTAAATCAAGCAGAGCGACGAGATGAGGCGCATCGTTTCGTGACATCGTGGCGCAGCCGCAGCCCATGTTTTTTCCATTTAGGACACTGGGTGCTTCGGCTAAATTGATAACGTCAATG
>DNVL01000171.1 GCA_003507515.1 Legionella sp. | reverse complement strand
CATCACGAGGACTTGGCTCGCATGGTCACGCGAGAAAATGGCAAAACCCTGGATGATGCCAAAGGGTCGATTGCGCGAGGGATTGAAGCGGTTGAATTTTATAGTGGTCTCGTCACACAATTGCAAGGACGCATGTCAAGCAATGTCTCCAACCATATCGATTGTTATACCATCGCCCAGCCATTGGGTGTTTGTGCTGGCGTATCGCCTTTTAATTTTCCAGTGATGGTTCCTATTTGGATGATGATCCCGGCCATTGCTTGTGGCAACACGTTTATACTCAAACCATCGGAGCAAGACCCGTCGGCTCCCATACGCCTTATGGAACTGCTGACTGATGCGGGTCTGCCGCCGGGTGTGGTGAATTGTATACAAGGCGATAAAACCACGGTTGATCAGTTATTACATCATCCAGACATCAAGGCATTCACCGCTGTTGCATCTACGGCGGTTGCTAAATCCATATACACCACGGCCACGGCAGAAGGCAAGCGTGCACATACTTTTGGTGGTGCTAAAAATCACGCGGTCGTGATGCCAGACGCGGATTTAAACCAAACGGCTCAAGCCTTGGTGGGTGCGGCCTTTGGCTCCGCTGGTGAACGGTGCATGGCCATTTCCGTGGTGGTCGTTGTTGGGAACGAAACGGCTGACGCGCTGTTGACACGGCTCACCCCATTAATCTACAAGATGAAAATTGATGCAGGTGATGTACCGGGTTGCGAGATGGGGCCACTCATTAGCAGCGCGCACCGGCAACGCGTGCTCCAGGCGATTGACCAAGGCGTTTTAGAAGGCGCTGATTTATTAATAGATGGACGTGCGTTTCAACATCCCGCCCATCCCAATGGTTATTTTGTTGGGCCCTCATTGTTTGATCATGTCACGGAATCCATGTCGATTTATCAACAAGAGATTTTTGGCCCAGTACTCGTGATGGTGCGAGTGGCTCATTTTGAAGAAGCCTTGTCATGGGTCAATCGCCATCCATATGGCAATGGTACGGCTATTTTTACGCGCGATGGGTTTACTGCGCGAGAATATGCAGCGCGCGTTCAGGCGGGCATGGTGGGCATCAATATCCCGATCCCTGTCCCCATCGTGAGTCACCCGTTTGGCGGTTGGAAAAATTCAGCGTTTGGAGATACCCATATGCATGGGGCGGACAGTTTTCATTTCTATACGCATCGCAAAACAATCACCAGCAAATGGCCAGAAGCGGGTTCCGATAACGACGCGTTTATTATGCCCACGCATCGTTAAATAACGAAGGATGACGGTCGCAAGGAAGAACAACATGGCAAACATTGGATTTGTAGGTTTAGGGCACATGGGGTTGCCCATGGCAATCAATCTCCTCAACGCAGGCCATCGCGTCACAGGATTTGATCTCAGCGCACAGGCTATGGACGCTTTTGCTCTGGCCGGTGGAATGCCAGCATCCACGTTGCAATCGGCGGCACTTCACCAAGACGTTATCTTAACCATGCTACAAACGGGTCAACAAGTGCGCCAAGTCTGCCTCGGTGAAGAGGGTTTGTTTGCTCGAGCCTGCCCACAAGCACTATTCATTGATTGTTCATCCATTGATGTGGCTCGCTCGCGTGAGCTGCATCAACACGCTATAAAACGTGAACTGCGTGCGGTCGATGCGCCGGTATCGGGTGGGGTGAAGGGGGCTGCAAACGCTGCATTGACGTTCATGGTCGGTGGTTCACAAGATGCCTTCCTTGCAGCGATGCCTATTCTCAGCAGCATGGGAAAAAAAATCATTCATACGGGCGATGCGGGCAGTGGACAAGCGGCAAAAATCTGCAATAACATGATATTGGGCATTTCCATGATTGCCGTGTCGGAGGCATTTACGCTCGCAGAACCGTTAGGGCTTAGCGCACAAAAACTATTTGAGGTTGTGAGCAATGCATCCGGGCAATGTTGGGTCATGAATCAATATGTTCCCGTGCCTGGCATATTAGAGAACGTTCCTGCCAATCATGATTACCAGCCAGGTTTTACCGCTGCGATGATGCTGAAGGATTTAGGCTTAAGCCAACAATCGGCCGATGCGGTGGGGGTTAAAACGCCCATGGCATCGCACGCAACCGCTCTTTATCAAAAACTAAGTGACGAAGGCATGAGCGATTTGGATTTTTCAGCCATTATCAAAGTGATCGCTAGTCCTCACATTATGCCTTGAGGTGATCAGTATTTAGACACGTCGCTAGACAGCGCTGACTGAATGCGGCCATGTTGCAAATCGTCAGTGGAAAACAACAGATAGAAGCCATCAACCAGGCCGCTGCATTGGATCTTGACGCCGGATATTATCAGTGGACATTCATTGGAAATTGTACCATCGAAGGGGAGGGTTTCGAGTTCCTTGGATATCGATTTGAGTCTGGAAAGCGTAAAGTCAGGAAAACCAGTGTGAGGAAGCTACGCGATACAATCCGAAGACGGACGAAACGCACAGTGGGTCAATCAATGGAGAGTGTGATTGAGAGTCATAATCCAACATTAATAGGTTGGTTTGGGTATTTCAAGCATGCTCACAAATGGACATTCTCAGGGGTAACGGGTTTGTACGGCGACGACTATCAGATCTCTTGCTTAATGCGCAATCCTCTTGCTCAGAGATAGATCGAACTGGATCCCGCGGACAAGCCGCGGGACGTAGAGAACTGAATTGTCAAGACGCCCTAATCAAAGCCATTCAAGATCTTGTACTGGAAGATATCATCATCCCGTTGGGTTCCATTATTTTCAACACCACAGACATTGATTACGTTACCTAAAGCGATGCACAAATCATCCAGGCACTCGAGAATTTACGGATGGGTCAACGCTGGCAGGAGTCCGCCAGTCGACTGAATATGGTGGCTGCATTATAGATTTAAATGTTTAAAATCACTTGCTAAGTGATCATAAATAAACGTCGCGAATAGTGGGCTTAAACTCCCATTTCAAACCACTGGTTCATCACGTCAATGAGCTCATCCACCCCTTGCCGTTTCAATGAAGAAAAAGATTGCACTGTCAGCAAGTCATGCATCAACTCATAGTGCTTGCGCACCAATAAGACAGTGCTTTGCGCTTGTCCGCGGCTTAATTTATCAGCTTTGGTCAACAGAATATGAACCGGCAATTGCCTGTCGAATGCCCAGTTGATCATCATCTGATCTAATTCTTTTAGGGGGTGGCGAATGTCCATTAACAACACCAATCCACGTAGACTGGTTCGAACCTCCAAATAGTGAGCCAAATTTTTCTGCCAATCGCGCTTGACTTGAAGCGGCACTTTCGCATACCCATATCCGGGCAAGTCAACCAGTCGCCGCGTTTCACCCATTACGGTAAACAGATTGATAAGTTGGGTGCGCCCGGGGGTTTTGCTGATGCGGGCCAATTGCCGAATGCCCGTCAAGCAATTCAATGCACTGGATTTCCCGGCATTCGAACGCCCAGCAAACGCCACTTCGTAGCCCGTATCCGACGGCAGTTGATCAACGCGCGCTGCACTTTTTAAGAATATTGCTTGAGAGTAAGGATTCATTCATATCATTTTTGATTTCATCTGAGACACAGTATACCATAGCGGCTCTCGTTATAAACGAAACCATCATGAAACGTCTATTTATTGGATTTGTGCTCTGCAGCTGGATGTTACAGTCAGGCGCGGTAACCTCGTCAGCCAGCCCAGAAAAAGCCGCAATGTGCGGAGGATGCCATGGCGCCCAAGGGATTAGCACGAATCCTGATTGGCCTAATCTCGCGGGCCAACACGCTCTTTACTTAGAAAAGCAACTGCATGATTACAAAGACGCCACGCTTCGCCATGCGGCTATCATGACCCCCTTGGTTATGGTCTTAACCGATGAAGACATCCGTGATTTAGCTGGTTTTTATGCACAACTTCCCATGCATGAAGGCGCGCGCGCCCAAGAAAGTCAAGGCCGAGGTGAGGCTCTTTATCGGCGGGGCGACCTCAGCAAACACATCACCGCATGCATTGCCTGCCACGGCCCACAGGGCACCGGAAACGCACAAGCCGGGTTTCCAGTGTTGTCCGGCCAACAAGCCGGCTATACAGTTCAGCAACTACAAGCCTTCAAAGACAAGAAACGACAGAATGATCTCCGTGGCATCATGCGTGACATCAGTGCGCGCATGAGCCAAGAAGACATGGACGCCGTGGCGAATTATTTAGCAGGACTGTCGTGACGAGAATATTCATTTAATTTTAAGTGCCTATCCGTACACTTCTAGACATTTTATGTTATAATTATAGTGTACAGATAGGGGGCGACCTGGCTTCGACGTGGGTTGCGAAACTTGAGGTGCATGCCGAGAATGAGCACTCTCGTAAATCAGACTCAACTAAACACAAATGCAAACGATGAAAACTTTGCTGGAGAAGCGATCGCTGCGTAAGCAGTAATTGCCAACCACACCGTGCGCTGCCATAAAACCAGCGCCCCGATGCCCACGCCTGCTTATAGGTAGTGGAACCATCGGTCATAGAAGATAAGCTAGTGATCAGGTGTGTCCCGTGCCCGATTGCGAAACTCAGGGAATCGTCGTGTATCATCCTGCCAGTCGGAGGGTCCACGATTAAACTCAAATGACCAGGCTATGCATGTAGAGCTGACGGCAGAGGATTTGCGGACGCGGG
>DNVL01000039.1 GCA_003507515.1 Legionella sp. | reverse complement strand
CCCTAGACAACAGTTTTTCATGAAGCGTCTCATTCACGATAACACGCTGAGAAAAATACAAAACGACCATACTGAGCGGTAGAATCAGCGCAACATCCACTGGAAAGCCAATCATGCGAATACCCCCAAATGATCCAAGGAACGACAATAACAACAGCGCCACCATATAGCCCACAAACCAATAAAGACTCGGCCCACAAGAAAAAAGGCTGCGCTTTTGAGAAACCAAATGAATCACAAGCCCCAGCAATAAGGCCACATCCAATTTCCAGATAATATCAAATCCACACCAATACAGCATTAAATTAGATACATAAAAAGCCACGTGCGAAAAAAAAAAGCCATACGAAAGCCTAAACGGCCGCACTGCGTTGGGTTGCAAGGTCCGAATAGCCAACAAACAAATCGGCCCGATGCCATAAGACAAAATACTGCAGGACGATAAAAACGCCACCATTTTTTGCCAGCCAGGAAACGGCAAGAAAGACAACGCACCCACGAAGAAATTAACATAAAGCGTGAGGTATGGAATTCGATATTTGTTCAATCGGGTCAACGCTTGCGGCAAATGATGATTCAGGGCCATGCCATAAACAATGCGCGATGTCGCGGCTGTATACACTAGCGTGGTCCCAAAAGGTGAAAACATGGCATCCGCCATGAGGAGGACCGCAACCCAGGTCAATCCCAGCAAGACAGTTAAGCCGACTAACGGGCCACTGTCTCCTGGAAAGGATAAATGATTCCAGCCACTGATCAAGTATCGATCAGGAATGGCCGATAAAAAACTCAATTGCAGCATAAAATACAGAACAAAACCGATTAAAATGGCACCTAAAATGGCAATGGGGATGTTGCGCTGTGGGTTCACCACCTCACCGGCCAACATCAGCCCGTTTTGAAACCCCGTAAACGCAAAGACAATGCCTCCCATAGACAGGGCTGAGAAGATGTCGAACCATGCGCCTGCATCTGTTACATGAAGGTGAATATTATTGAGGGTAGGCGAAATCGATAGCAACGACACAATCGCTATACCGGGCAATAAAAATTTGATAATGCTGGCGTATTTATTACATTGTGCCAGCAGCTTGATGCCAAATGAATTCAACAACACCACAAAAAACATAATGGAAATCGCTACCAGATAGCCCAAGCCCGACAATTCGAACGCCGCTTTATTTTTCAGCAGCAATGTCGGAAAAAAATGGCCGGAATACTGCAAAATGGCTTGAATTTCAATCGGCGTCATCACCACGTAAGATAACCAAGACACCCAGGCAAACAGAAATCCAAGGTCTCGCCCATGCGTGAAGCTCGGATAGTTGGTCATGCCGCCCGAAATGGGGAACATGGCACCTAATTCGCAAAGCGGCAACGCAATAAACAACATAAAAATAGCCACGATGACCCAACTGATCAACGCGTTGCTCCCTGCGATTTGCGCACTGATAAAGGGACTAAACAGCCAACCCGAGCCGACCATGCCACCGGCTGCGGCAATCAATACGTTCGTTCTCGAGATATCTCGTTTTAACATGATGCGCCTCCTAAATCAGATGGTTAAAAAAAATCCCGTGGCAATTCCAGCGATTAGACCAAATAAATGCCCTTCCCAAGACACCCCTTTTTTACCAGGGAACACACCATAAAAAATACCCGCAAAATAATACACACTCACAACGCCCAACATGATAGACGTCACATTCGCTTGTTGGTAACTATTCATGAGGAGCAAGGCCCAATAGCCGGTAATGACCGCACTAGCACCCACATGCAACCCAGGTTTTGCAAAGCACCAAATCAATAGGCCACTGAGCACCGTAATGACAAACGTCACCATCAAAAAATAGAGCAAACCGTAAATCAACAAAAAATCACTTAAGACCAGCAATGGGATGGTATTAAAAAAAAGATGGTTAAAATTAGCATGCAAGAATGGCGCAAACAACACCCCCGGCAAGCCATATAAATGTCTCGGCACGATGCCTAAGCATAACAAGCGTTTATCCAGTGACGTGAGCAAAAAAACGCCCCATAAAACCAAGCACATCACAGCTAAAATGGGCGCATTATTTTTTGTCTGGTCAATGATCAAGGCTAAACTTGCATTCAATTCATCCAGCATCACATGGCTCCTTCAATGATTCACTTTACTTTAAAACCATACCGAATGCACGGGTGTTAAATGACCTCGCACATTAAGCGCCCGCGTGCCAGCCGAACATCAATCACATCACCCGATGTCACCCTTTGGCTATCGGTCAGCACTTGATGCTGGAATGTTGCAAGGGCATATCCCCGCTCAAGGGTGGCCAAAGGACTGACGGCCTGCAAAGTAGCCAACTGGGTGATGAACCGTTGTCTACGTTCAGTGAGAATGACCCGCATGGCCTGAATCAAGTCGGTTTCCAA
Organism: Legionella sp.; assembly: GCA_003507515.1. GTDB lineage: Bacteria > Pseudomonadota > Gammaproteobacteria > Legionellales > Legionellaceae > DDPF01. The sequence continues at coordinate 710 of DNVL01000039.1, read as the reverse complement.
GCGGCGCACACGCCATTGCGCCTGCTGATATAAGAGACCTGGATGGCAGGCTTGCATGCGCGTCATCGCCAAACGGAATCGATGTTGCTTCTGTGCCAAGGCGTGCTGCATTGCGCGATGCAGTTGGCGATCCAAATAATCCAACGTTTGCCAATGCGTGCGAATCAATCGACCGGGGGATGCGATGATTTGAATTTGATGGGTTAACAACAACCGTTTATGCTCGATAAAGCGTGACATGGCCGTCATGAGTGACGTTTGGATGAGGTCTAGGCGCGCCATAAAGTCAAGCCAATCGGGGGTCACGGTTTCTGCAGCGGCGGTTGGCGTTGCAGCCCGAAAATCGGCGACAAAATCGGCTATCGTAAAATCCGTTTCATGCCCAATGCCCGACACAATCGGAATACGGCTATTCGCAATGGCATGCGCCAAGTGTTCATCATTAAACGCCCACAAATCCTCCATGCTACCACCGCCTCGCGCCAAAATCAGAACATCACAGCGCGCCTCTAAATTGGCACGTTGCAACGCGCAAATGAGTTGCTGTGGTGCTTGTTTTCCTTGTACATCACTAGGGTAAATTCGAAGCGGTATCAAGGGAAAGCGGCGCGCCAGCGTCGTCAACATATCATGCAAGGCCGCCCCGCTGCTGGACGTAATGATACCGATGCAATCCGGGAGGCGGGGCAGTGTTTTTTTGCGCGCGGGAT
>DNVL01000157.1 GCA_003507515.1 Legionella sp. | reverse complement strand
GAAATTCATTGGTTAATTGAAAATAAATCGATTCAATTTATTTTATGCGGTTCCAGTGCTCGCAAACTTAAAACACAAGCAACCAATCTATTGGGTGGGCGCGCTTGGCCATATCATATCTACCCATTAACGTTTTCAGAGATACCCCATTTTGATTTATTAAGAGCGCTGCAACAGGGCTTATTGCCCGCACACTATTTGGCTGATAGCCAATACATTGAAAATTACCTAGAGGCTTATGTTGATATTTATTTAACGGATGAAATTCGCAATGAGGGGTTGGTTCGAAATTTAGCCGGTTTTGCCCGCTTCCTTGACTTGGCAGGCTTAACCAATACGCAAATGATCAACCTCAATAACATTGCGCGTGATTGTGGAATTGACAGGCAAACCGTTCAGAATTATTATCAAATTTTAGTAGACACCCTGTTAGGGTATTTTATTTACCCTTATCAAAAAAAGATAAAACGCGATTTAATCCTGTCTGCGCCTAAGTTTTATTTATTTGATGTTGGCATTGCAAATTACCTTGCTCGTCAGCCCGTGACGGCACTTCAAGGAGCGGTTGCAGGAAACCGCTTTGAGCATTATATTTTCATGGAGCTCACCGCATATTTGGGCATGCATAAAAAACGCCTCCCCATTTGCTACTGGCGAACAAAAACAGGCCTTGAAGTGGATTTTATCATCGGTGATGCACGGGTCGCCATTGAAGTAAAAATATCCCAGCAAGTGCACCAACAATCCATCAAGGGTTTGATTGCCTTCTGTGAGGAGCACCCGCATACCAAAGCCATTGTGGTTTCGCAAGACAAACGCCCGCGCGATTTAGTGATTAACGCCCATTTAACCATCCACATTTTGCCATGGAATACTTTTTTAACCCAGCTGTGGGATCATGAGATCATGGGTTAAATCAGGAATAGGCGTTCACGCATGCACTAATAAGCGCCCCTGGGAAAATCCCTAAGACGAGCAGCGATAAACAATTGGCGGAGAAAACCGCCATGGTTGCGCGCGGCAGTTTCACGGGCGTTGCATCAATGGCATCGTCAAAATACATGACTTTTATGATTCGCAAGTAATAATAAGCGCCAATCACGGCAAAGACCAGGCCCAGGACCGCGACCCAGGTCATATGAACATCGACCAGCGCTTTAAGCACCAATAATTTCGTAAAAAATCCAACGGTAGGCGGTACACCGGCCATAGACAGCATCACTAACATCATCAGGAAAGCAAGCCAAGGATTGCGCTTGTTCAAGCCTTTCAAATCATCGATCTGCTCCACTTCAACGCCTGCACGCGACATCAATACGATTAAACCAAATGCGCCGGCTGACATGATGGCATAGACCAAAATATAATAGAGTGATGCAGAAAATCCTGCGGCCGTTGCCGATAAAATGCCAAACAGGGCATACCCTGCATGCGAAATAGCCGAATAGGCAAACATGCGTTTAATGTTTGATTGCGCAATCGCAAAAAGATTCCCTGCACCCGCAGACAGGAGTGCCAAAATCAAAACCAGTTGCTGCCATTGCGCGACGATATCCATGAAGCCTAAGGTGAAGAAACGAAGAGCCATCCCAAGGGCTGCAATTTTGGGTGCGGCACTAATAAACAAGGTCACGGAACTCGGTGCACCAGCATACACATCCGGTGCCCACATATGAAACGGGATAGCGGCTAATTTAAAACCAACACCGGCGACAATAAACACCAATGCATAAGACAGCATGCCGCGTTCGGTGGCGGCAGTTGATGCGATCGCTTTCGCAATGTCATGTAAATCCAAGTAGCCCGTTGCGCCATACAACAATGACATGCCATACAGCAACATGCCTGAGGCAATGGCACCCATAACAAAATATTTCATGGCTGCTTCTGAGCCATCGCCATTGGTCCGTCGAATCGCAGTGAGTGCATACAAAGGCAAGGATAATAGCTCAAGTCCTAAATAAAGCGTGAGGAGTGAGTGTGCTGAAACCAGTACCATCATGCCGAGTGTTGAGAACAACCCCAGGACATAATAATCGCCCGAAGGCATTTGCCGCTCTTGCAAATAATCCTTGGAATAGAGAAAACTCAAGAACACAGCAAGATAAATAAACAGCTTCATCAATTGACCAACATCATCGCTGATAAACAGACCGTTTAAAATCGTGGTGTTAAATTGACCTAAAAATAAGAAACTGACCACTGCCGCACCGGCCAACCCAAAGCTCGCACAAATAAAGGCAATGGAGGGCACCCAACGCCGTATAAACAAGTCACCCAACAGGGCAACACATGCCGTCAGGAGGATGATAATTTCAGGCAAAGCCAGGTGAATATTTTCGAGTAATCCTGTCATGTCAAATTAACCTATAGTTTTGATTGATTCGCGAGCGTTAACGTATGCGCGACCGTGTGATGCACATAATCCAGCATCGGCTTTGGATATACGCCCATGCTAATGACCATGAGCGCCAATAATGCATAAGCGCTCTTTTCAAAGCCGTTGAGATCGCGCAATGCCGCCACCTGCGGATTGGCTACAGCACCAAAAATAACACGTTTGTACATCCATAGGGTATAACCCGCACCAATGATCAAGGTGCTAGCGGCCCAGAAAGCAACCCAAAAGCCTGCATCAATGCTGCCGAGAATCACCATGAATTCACCGACAAAACCCGAGGTACCGGGTAATCCTGCATTTGCCATTGCAAACAACATGAAGAACGATGCAAACAGGGGCATGGTATTCACAATCCCGCCAAAGTCTTTGATTTGTCGCGTGTGCATCCGGTCATAAATAAAACCAACGCCTGCGAACATCGCACTGGAAACAAATGCATGCGACACCATGATGACGATGGCTCCCTCTAAGAGCAGGCCTGCGCCATTTAAATGACCTTGTTTTGCTACTGCAAAAATAGCGAAACACCCCAAGGTAACAAACCCCATATGAGAAATAGACGAATAAGCAATCAGACGCTTCACGTCTTGTTGAACCACGGCGATCAATCCAACATACACCACCGCAATCAATGACAATGCAACCATCCACATCGCATATTCACTGCATGCATCAGGCACAATGGGCAACGCGAAGCGAATAAATCCGTACGCGCCGAGCTTTAATAAAATCGCAGCCAGCACAATCGACCCCCCTGCTGGCGCCTCCGTATGTGCATCAGGCAACCACGTGTGAACAGGGAACATCGGTATTTTAATGGCGAAACCGAGAAAAAAAGCAATAAATATCAAGGTTTGTGCCGTGGTTCCTAGCTTCACCGCGCAAAGCGTTTCAATGTTAAAGGTTCCTGCTAAAAAGCCTAGGTATAAAAAGGCTGCTAACATGAGCACTGAGCCTAAAAACGTGTATAAAAAGAACTTGATCGCTGCATAGACCCGGTTTTCAGATCCCCATATACCGATGATCAAATACATCGGAATCAACGTGGCTTCCCAAAAGATGTAAAAGACCACGGCATCCATGGCGGAAAAAACACCCACCAACAGGCCTTGCATGATCAAAAAAGCGGCCATGTATTGGCCTACTCGTTTTTTAATGCTCGTCCACGTGGCTAAAATGACCATAAGGTTGGTGAAGATACTCAATACAATCAAGAGCAGTGCTAAACCATCAATGCCTAAGCTGTATTGAATGCCTAACGATGGCATCCAAGGCATCTCATCCACATATTGCATGGCATCGGTGTTGATATCAAAACCTGCCATCAACGGAATACATAAAACCAGCGTCAACAAAACAATCGCCAAAGACGTCCATCGCGCTATGCTGGGCTTGCCATCATCACCAGTGAGCGCAACCCACGCGCCGCCAATAATGGGCAACCAAATCAATACATTGAGCAAATGCTGCATACCCTCACCTTACGTTTCAATCTTACAAAATCCAAAACAAAAAACCAAACAAGCCGAACACCATCACCGCGATGTAATGATACAAATACCCGCTTTGAATGACCCGGCTTTTAGACGCAAACCATCTGACCGTACGCCCCGCGCCATTGACAAGCGCGCCATCAATGAGCTTTTGGTCGCCAACACGATAAAATAATCGTCCTAACGCTTTACTGCCCCCAACGAAGACGCGATCATTGAAGGCGTCAAATCCATATTTATTCACGAGCACACGGTACGGCCAAGAAAAAGCTTTCGCTAACCTTTCGGGGAGCTCGGGCTTGGCAATATAGGCGATATAGGCGAAGACGATGCCCAGTAGCGTGATTGCGAAAANNGTGGCGAGTGAATCTCAGTGGCCAATTCAGCGAGCGCATGATGTTCAGGTAATACAAACAAGGACGGTGCTAAGAGGGTTGGATGCGCAAACAACATCGGCATATACAGCACATAACCCAATATCACAGACGGAATGGCCAAGACCACCAACGGCAACCAAACCACCCAGGGGGATTCGTGC
>DNVL01000044.1 GCA_003507515.1 Legionella sp. | reverse complement strand
TAAATTTCCAGCGATGCCAAATAACAGGTGTTGCTGATAAAATATTTTTTGAAAAGATAACCGGCTCATCTGTTTCTGTTTGAGCATTTACGCATACCAACGAATACCCATTTTTCCTTTTCATTAAGCGGCGAAAGAAAGTACCGTCACCTATCTCTATTATACAGTCATGCCCTATGCATTCATCGATTTTTTGCAGATCGATGTATTTTACGCCACCCACAAAATCACCATTCGAATAGATGGGCTCCATGGCATCATCCGAAACCATAATGACAACAGCATTTGGATTGTTCGTTTTAAAAAATTCGATTTCTTTTTGAATCGTATTTTCTTGAGCAAATAAAGGCGCAATATCATTATCAATCGTTGGATAGGGTGAAAATTCTGCATTCAGCAAAGCGGGGCCTTTGCCCACACCCTCTAGCAGCCACTGAATGGAACAGCTGACCCCAGTGCTGTGAAATATCTCTACTAATCTTGATGCGGCTTTTTCTGTCAATGGGTTTCTTCCCAGCTCCCAGGACTGAAGGGTATGCATGCTGATCCCGTATTTATCCTCTAAATCTTTGCGCGAGATACCCGCGAGTGTCCTTGTCATTTTAAGACGACGCCCGGTACTGACACTTTGAGGATCATTATTTTTTTTAATCATAACTGTCATAAGCTCTTTTTAATTGATACGCGAATATGGTATATTGAATTATAGTATACGTATTCAGGTATTACGTATATTGATGCTCATGGCATGGTAACACATTATCAGCGTGCCATGCCTTGAGCAACTGTAACGCTTATTCAGCACAATGGAAATAGGAACGGGTGATGGATTTTTTGATTAATGAGGGTGAATTGGGGGCGTTGTGTGGTTTGCCTTATATTCAGCAATTGGCTTATTTGAGAGGAATTCGGCCTTACTGTAACGTCTCAGAGTAAACAACCCATTCCTCGAGGTCTTGTCTCACCCTACTTTAGGGTTTCATCAGTTTTTTTTTAACCATTCCCCGCAGATGTCTCAAGACAACAATAAAAAATGACCGATCACCCTGAGTGTATTATACTTTGTTTGCGCAAAAATATATCACTAAAAAGGGGGTCGGTCATGCAAGTAATTTTACCTGAAATCTTAACGTTAGAACAGTACGTATGTAAACAATATGAACAGTCAGTAGATCTTCGCCCAACGAATTGCTTGAACTGTGGTATGACAGGATTACATTGTCATGCGACCTACGAACGANNGCTCGGTATTGCCTGAGTGCATACCGCCTCGACGTTGGTATCCTTGGCTCATTCAACAGGCGGTTTTATTAGCCTGTTTGCTTGGAACGTCGTTAAATGAGATCAGTAGACTGCACCTACCCAGTCGTTCAACCTGTAAACGTTGGTGGGAATGGTTGGCTGAACGCTCTAATGACTTCACGCACCCGTTACGATCTTTATTTCCTGATGCACTGGGGCGCTGTCCGGACTTTGAATCATTCTGGTCTACCTGTCTCGAAAAAATGAATTTATCCAAAGCGATGTGGTATTGCCACCAAAGTGAGGTAATTGTCCCATGATCTTCTAACGTACAAGCAAGTTTAGATGCTTAAAAATCAAGCGGTTAAACCAACCCACACAGTTTGGTAACTTCCGAGCAAAATCTAAACATGTTTTACTCCGTTTTCCAATTTAATCAACGGAGAAATAAAATGAACAAACCACTTCATCCTGTCGCGATTTTTCGTGTCATGCTACTCGGCCCCCTTATTTCCAGAGAAAAGCTATCTCGAGGTGAGCTCAAAACACTGATTGAAGGCATTGCAAGTCACACCTACACAATACCTGAGTCAAAGCGAGTCGACGTCAGTCCGAAAGCCATTGAGCGATGTTACTATGCTTACTTGCGAGGAGGCGTCGATGCATTGGCACCCAAAACACGGTGCGATAAAAATAAAATATCAGCCATTTCTGAGCCGGTTAAAGAGCACTTACTGATTCACAAACAAGATAATCTGTCGCGCTCTATCAACGGACTCATCCACCTGCTAGAGAAGCAGGGTCTTGTTGGCAAAGGTGTATTAGCCAGGGCCACTGTGCATCGTTTCTTGAAGGCGCATGATTTATCAAAACGAACTGTGGCTGATGCCAACACTATAGAGCGACGCTCTTTTGAGGCTGAGCATGCAGGTGATATCTGGTATGGTGATGTCATGCATGGTCCCATGATTCAAACGCCCGACGGTCAGCGTAAAGTTTATATGGCATCTCTTATGGATGATGCATCGCGTTTAATTGCGCATGCCGCATTTTGCCATGGTGAGACTGCTTTGGATATTGAAGGCGTTTTAAAACAAGCTGTCTTAAAACGTGGATTACCTAAAAAATTGATTGTCGATAATGGCGCTGCATATCGCTCACTGTCACTGCAAGGAATCTGTGTAAGATTGGGAATAAGATTCATATATTCAAGACCTTATGAACCCCAGTCCAAAGGGAAGCTGGAGCGCTATCACCGTACATTTCGCGAACAATTCTTAACGGAACTGAATATAAAATCCATTCATAACCTGGATGATCTTAATGCGCGTCTATGGGCGTGGATTGAAGAATATTACCATCAGAATCCCCACAGTGGTTTAGGTGAGCATATGACACCAATTAACCGATGGCGACAAGATCTGCTTCACATCAGGCCGCTTGGCAACCTTGCCACAACGATCGATGAAATCTTTTACCACCGAATAAAACGTTTTGTGCGTAAAGATGGTACGGTTACCTGGGATGGAAATCGTTTTGAAGTTCCTTATGAAACCGTGGGTGATACGGTCTATCTGGTTGTGAATCCCCATAATCAAACGGCTCATCGTATTGAATCAAAAGACGGTGTTGTGCTTGGTGCGGTCACGAAACTGGATCCCATTGCCAATTTAAATCGCAAACGGCAACGTCCAAACGCTGAGACCGTATCCATGGAAAATACCTCAACCAACATGGTTGACTTGATGCAACAGCAGCAATGTCAACGTTTTCAGCTAACCTCATCATTTGCAAAAAAGGAGTCTTGATATGATTCAGCAATACTTCGGATTAAAACACATCCCATTAGCTAAAAATGGTCCATTCCTCATGGAGAACCCATCTTTTTGTTTGCTAAAAGAGCGATTCCACCGGTTGCTCGAGCACCCAGGGATTGGACTCTTAACCGGTGAGGCGGGTGTCGGCAAAACCGCATGCCTTCGTCATCTTTGTGCCAGCCTTAATCCCCATCAGTACGAAGTGATATACCTTGCAGAAACCCAGTTTTCAAGATTTGATGTGTATCGACAAATTGCACAGAATTTTGGCTTAACCCCGCACTATCGATTTGCCCAGTTATGGCGTGAGATAAAAAATCATATTCGTGAGCGAATTGAAAACAAATCAAGCATGCCTATATTGATCATTGATGAAAGCCAAAATTTACCATTATCATTTTTTCAAAGCTTCCCGTCTTTCCTTAATTTCAATTTCGATTCTCAAGACATGCTCGTTGTTTGGTTTGTGGGGCATCCAGAGCTAGCCCACATCCTGAGTCGTCAAGCGTATGTAGCGCTATCCAGCCGCATTCAAGTGCGACATCAACTGGAGCCTGTCGATGAACGGGAAGCCTTTTCTAAGTTAATTTCTCAGGCATTTAAATGTTAGGGCTCGCGAACAGAATCA
>DNVL01000091.1 GCA_003507515.1 Legionella sp. | reverse complement strand
GATTTCACACCCAGCTCTTTTTCGAGAGGTGCGAGAAAGGTATTGAATAAATCAAATACACACCCATTGGATTGGGTGATGCGTTCACTGATTTCAGGGCTAACCAAGGTCATGAAGACCAGGGGCTTTACGCCTGTATCTGTTTGAGACTGGTTGATCTGTGTGATGACGTCTTTTGCTTTTTCCATGGAATCAATGTATGGGAGGGTTTGTTTATCAAACTCAATGCCCTCGAATTGAGTCATTAGGCTATTGCCCAGCGATTCAACCGTAATGCCTGTTCCATCTGAAATCATGAAGACGACTCGTTTCATTTATTATTTACGCTGTTATAAAGTGGTTTCCCATTCTCCTGGACTGCTAAAGAATTTTCAAGGGGCGCTAGCAATTCAAAATAATTTTAGGCAGAATGATGACGTGATTTTATGTTGTTATATTTTGATGGAAAGATTAAAAGGGGACTTAAGTATGAAAATGAAATTAGTTGCGGCGGTTTGCATGGGTTTAACCATGTCGACAGGAATTGTTGCGGCTGATGCGCCAGCACTCAGCACAGATATGGATAAACTGTCTTACAGCGTCGGTATTGATTTAGGCAAAAACCTGAAACGGCAAGGCATTGAAATCAATCCGACGGTCATGGCGAAAGGCATTCAAGATGGCATGAATGGTGGCGCTTTGTTGCTGACAGAACAACAAATGAAAGATACCTTAAGTAAATTTCAAAAAGATTTAATGGCGAAACGCGCTGCTCAATTTGAAGCAAAATCCAATGTCAATAAAGAAAAAGGCGAGGCCTTTTTGAATCAAAATAAACTAAAAGCGGGCGTGGTCACTTTGCCCAGTCGATTGCAATATAAAATTATCACAGCAGGAACGGGTGGTAAACCGGCCAAAGAAGATGAAGTGACGGTTGAGTACACCGGTCGTTTGATTGACGGCACGGTATTTGATAGCACCGATAAAGCCGGTAAACCAGCTGTTTTCAAGGTGTCACAAGTGATACCTGGTTGGACAGAAGCATTGCAATTGATGCCCGCTGGATCAACCTGGGAAATTTACGTTCCGACTAATTTAGCGTATGGTGCACGCAATGTGGGTGGACCGATCGGACCGAATGAAGCATTGATTTTTAATGTGCATTTGATCTCTATTAAGAAATAATGCATTTGTAGATCTAGCGCCCTTCTCCCTTAGGAGAAGGGCTGAATTCTTATATCAATCCCGCCTCAGAGGACATTTTCAATGCTCATTCAGTCATGAATAAGCGATTGCTCATTATTTTTACACTAGGATTCTCGTCAGGACTTCCTTTAGCACTGATTAGTGGTACCTTGCAAGCTTGGTTTTCGGAAGCAGGCATGTCGGTTTTGTCCACAGGCATGTTGAGTTTAGTGGGATTACCTTATCTTTTTCGAGTCGTGTGGGGGCCTCTTCTGGATCGTTTCTCTCTCTTCTCTATTGGGAAACGCAGAAGTTGGATCTTGGTCATGCAAGGGTTGTTGTTGCTAGGATTTAATGCAATGGCTTGGTGTACGCCTGCCACCTCGCCTTTATTCATGGCTTGTTTAGCGTTTATGCTGGCTTTTTTTTCAGCAACGCAAGATTTGGCGATTGATGCGCATCGGATTGAATATCTACCCATCCTAGAGCATGGCTTAGGCGCTTCGTTTGCGACGTTTGGGTATCGTTTCGCGTTGCTGATTGCTGGCGGGTTAGCACTCATTATTGCGCAGAAATATAGCTGGGCTATCGCCTATCGACTGATGGGATTTTTAATGCTCTTCGGAATGGCGGCAGTATTATTTAGTCCAGAACCATCTACCCATATGGTGAAGACGCCGTCATTTATAGAACCTTTTCGAGAGATGTTATCTCGCCCTAAAATCATCCCTTTGCTGCTTTTTATTTTTTTGTATAAAACAGGGGAGGCGTTTACTACAACCACCAGTGGTATTGTCATGCCCTTTTTGATTCAAGAGATTGGATTTTCTCTGGAAACCATTGCTTATGTGAATAAGATCATTGGGATTGGATCTATACTACTCGGTGGATTGGTGGCGGGGTTGCTATTGATGCGTTGGTCTCTTTATCGGGCATTGCTGGTATTTGGTCTGCTACAAGCACTGACCAATCTTCTCTTTGTAGCGCTGGCTATTGTTGGGCATCATGTGCCTGTGTTTGTGTTGGCGGTTGTGAGTGATAATTTTTCAGCAGGCCTAGGATCAACCGCCCTTGTTGTGTTGTTTATGCGCTTGGCTGACAGCCGGTTTACCGCGACTCAATTTTCAATTTTAGTCGCTTTTTCGACGCTTCCTCGTATTTTATCCGGCCCTTTGGGTGCAATGTTGCAATCCTGGTTAGGCTGGGTTGGGTTGTATCAAATGGCGTTTGTATTGGCATTAGGGTTTGTGCCTTTTCTCATGATGATTCGTCATCTAATATCGCGTTTAACGATAGAGGCGCGTAAAGACTGTCATTCATGCGCTGAGCATGCGCCCAGCGCATGAGTTAACACTGCCCTGGGCCCGCGTTCATATCAAGGCATTTTATTCTTCAACACTGCGCCGCAATTTGCGAGATCAGAATCACTAAATGCAGTATTGGGCAGGGTTTTACTTTTACTGACGACAGGCATCACACAATCTTCAATCAAGCCTTTACCCACAGTATTTCCCCCTTTGTAATACCCCTCTTTCATGCATGCTTGTGCAATAGACATGCATGGATTGGCAGATACAGAAGCACTCACCGTTAACGTCAAGACAGCGAATACAGCAGTGAATTTATTCATGATTTTATCCTTATGTGAAGAAGGTTCCATGTAGCACATGAAATGTGCCTATTTGTATTATAGCAGTTCAATCAAATCCTGTTGTACAATATCATTTCATAAGCGAGGGATGGAGTATATGTTGTTTAAAACAATAAGAAATGCATGGCCTTCATTCAACAGACCACAACTTCAAACCAGCAATATTGTCATGATTACCTTCTGGAGTGGGTTTTCAGGCTATGCGATCAATACCATATTGATATTATTCTTAACCCGATCGGTTTTTTCACATGGTCTTGGATATGATCAAGTTAAAGCCTATGCGTTTATTGGGATAACGCAGGCAACGTGCTATCTGATGCCAATTCTAGGGGGGTACATGGCAGACAATGTATTGGGGCTTAGACGCAGCATTTTACTAGGCAGTATCCTTTTAGCGTTGTCATACTTACTGATCATGTTAAGTGGGTATGTCATTTCCTCTCAGGGTGATTATTTGTTTATTGCAGCATACGCATTGACGCCCGCTGCAAGTTCTTTGTTAATGGGCACGGCATCGGGCATGATCTCGCGTATTTATACGGACGATGCAATCAATGCCAAGTCAGCCATGACGTTTTTCTACATGGCGATCAATGTTGGCGCACTATTAGCCACGTCGATTGCCCCATCCTTGCTGGAGAGTCGCTATGGCCCACTTTCCGTGTTTGCATTGGCATTTGTGGGCAAATCCATGGCGGCCCTCAATTTTGCACATCGCTATTCGCTGTACGACAATATCATCTGGGGACTGGATAAAATATCGATGTCGGCCGGGGCCAAATACCGATTGATTGGTTATTTCTTGATCTTGTATTTATTTGCGTTGTTTGCCTATTCGCACATTGCTGTCGCGAGCATTTTCATTTCAGTGGGTTGTTTGGTGGGGATCTGTTGGTTTTTGATTAAAACACATCGGCTTTTGGGGCAAGCACGTTACAAACAATGGGTGGCGGCCTTGTTGATCTTTGAAGCGATTGTTTTTTTTGTCATCTATAACCAAATGAACAGTACTCTGGTCTTGTTTGCACAAAAAAACTCTGATTCGCACTTGTTGGGCTGGGCTATATCGCCTGCGCAATTTCAAATACTCAACCCTATTTTAATCATTGTGTTGGGACTGCAATTGCCGCGATTTTATCGGATGTTCCCACGATTTTCGATCCCCTATCAATTTGCCTGTGGCACCTTATTAGCGGGTGCAGCATTGCTTCTGTTAGCCTTTTCTGCGCGTTTTGCACATGACGGTATCATCAGTGGCAACTACATCGCTCTCACTTATATCTTAATCAGCCTGGCTGAATTATGGGTGAGCGCCATCGGCTTAAGCATGATAGGCCTTTACTGTGATGTCGAAACATTAGGTTTTGCAATGGGCGCTTGGTATTTGGGGTGCTCTTTGTCGAATATATTATCCGGACAACTCGCACGCTGGGTCGCTATTCCTGAATACATCACGTCCCCGATAGAAAGCTTGAGCATATACCAGCATTACTATTTGCAGATGGGATTATTCGCTTGTTTTTTTGGCGTTCTGATGGTGTTTTCCGCGTATTATTTACACAGAAATTCCAATAAACTAGGATTGGTGTTGGCATAAGCTAGTCCTTCGCCGACAATGCCTTGATCTCATCCATTCGCGCGCTAATCCTCAATAGCAATAGATGATCTTGACCGGCCATTGTCTTCGCTAGTTTTAATGTATGCATAGCCGCGCGGTTTTCACCTTGCATCATGTGGCATTGCGCAAGTGTGAAGTAGGCGTAGTCTTTGTGATGACTCCTCGCTTGCGCTTGTGCTAATTGTTGGCAGATGGGTAGATCGTCTTTAAATTGTCGGCTGCCTTTTAGCAGAACACTGGCTGCTTGCTCTGGTTTGTTTGCTTCCATGAGGACGTTTGCATATTCAATAACGGCCGCATAATTGTCTGGGAAATTTTCTTGCAATTCTTTTAATCGGGTGATGGCCTGCGGAAACTCTTGGTTTCCCGCCTCTGCTTGCGCCATGGCAATTTGAAAGAACAAGTTATCATGATCTTTGTTTAATAAAGGCAAAACCTCTGCTTTGGCTTGTTTGTATTGATTCATGCTCAACCGGGTTAAGACCAGCCCATATTGACAGGCAGTGGGATTGTTATGCTTGGTGCACTCCTGTTGATAGTAACTGAGCAACGGCTGGCTGTCTTCGGTCACTAAATTTCGAATCAATTCTTTGAATAAATGGTAATCCATGTTGTCGGGGTAACTTTTTTTTATGAGATGCAAGCTCCGATTTTCTGCCTCGGCGATACGGTCATCATCCATGGGATGTGTGCGCAAAATAGCCGGTACGTTGTCAGTGTAATAATACCGAGTGCTTTGTTGCATTTTTTTGAAAAAACCCGCCATTCCCCGTGGATCAAGCCCTGATTTAATGAGCATGTCAATGCCAATGCGATCGGCTTCTTTTTCATTGGATCGCACATAATTGATGTTGTCTTGTGCAAAGCCCGTCAAGGATCCCATGAGCGCGCCACTCCCCAATGCGGGGTTTATCACACCGAGTGCAATGGAGGCGAGCATGCTGGCTAGCATGGGAATGTGCATTTGTTTTTCATGTTCAATCATGCGATATAGATGATGCTGGCGCACGTGGGCCATTTCATGCGCCATGACAGCGGCCAGTTCACTTTCATTTTCTGAGGCCAGGATGAGTTGCGTGTTCACGCCAATGTACCCACCAGGTCCCGCAAATGCATTGATCTCATTGGATTTCACGATGAAGAAATAAGGGGTTGCAATTTGCCCATGACGCGCGAGTATTTTCGCCAAATGATGGATGTATTGATTGGCCAATGGCGTTCGAATCACGCTGTTGGATTGATTGATTTGCTGGA
>DNVL01000019.1 GCA_003507515.1 Legionella sp. | reverse complement strand
TATACTGCAAATCAAGTGTTTTGATCGTTTTAAAATATCCAGACAAGCGTATAATGGTGTCCATCGATGTGACGTTGTGCAGCGTCAGTTCAACGGTTACCTTTTGAGAAAAACGTACAGGGGTTTTTTTTGCGGTGACAATGGTTTTATGATGGTTTGAATCGAGCGGTACGCCGATTAACGACAGTCGAAGTATTTTTAAATTTGGCATGCACGGCAGTTGACGTTCTAACCATTCAAATATCCATTCATCCCCCTCCATTCCGTCTAGATTGATGGTCAGTGTAAATGCAATCAAATGATGCAATATGAAACTATCTTTAAAAAAACAGGCCATGCGTTCGCGCGAAACAGGCGCTAATGTGAGTGTTCTAATCGATGGAAATGCGCCTAAAGAGAAGGCGATGGATGCTTTAGAAACCGATAGATGTTTTACTGTGTCTAATTGAAAAGACGGCGGGAAATCTTGTTCATTTTCTTGAGACACATCTGTTAGCGCGAGCGATTCAAGGTTCATATTCGATAAGCTCGACAGAAAGGATGCACTGACTTTCGAACAAAAAATGCGTAATATTTTTAAATGAAGAATGAAAGAAAGGGAGGGTAGCATCGAAAAATACTCAAGCTGTATCATGCTCAAGGCATTAAACCATCGGCGCTCCGTCAGCTGGGGCAGGACGCTTTGCTCTAAATTTGGGTTGGAATGGCCTTGTTCGTTACTGCCGTAAAGAACAAAGCAGTCTAATTTTTGTAGACGTTGTTCATTGTGGATAAGCCACGAGTATTCAGGTGTTCGGGACGCTAAATCGGATACTCGTGCCGTCATTTGCTGAATATTCCAGGAGACAAGCATGCTTTCCTTGGCGATTATTTCATCAATCAAGACGGCATGATCGAGATGTATTATTTGAAGATCGCACTTCTTATTGCTTAGAGTTTCATCATGACGTTCTAGCCATAGAGAAGAAGAGGTCACTATGAATTTAGTCTGATCCCAATCCGAACAGTCCATTGAACGGAGCAGCTCATTGCATTGGTCTTCTGCGATGTAATGCTCTTTTGAGAGAGCGTTTTTGCCAAATAACAGTGGGCGCGTGTGATAATCGATAAGGAGCACATTGTCTTGTTGCAGTCGATGTTGGTCATAAGCCATTAGATACACATCATCTGTTTTTTGCCAGATAATCCTTTTTGTTGTATCAGTATCTCGCAGAATTTCAGGGTTATCTAGTGGGCATAATTGGCTATGTTGCAATAAATAAAGTTTAAACCCATCCTCTAACAAATCATAAATCTTAATAATCAAGGCATCCAGCCAGTGCTGTTCTTTTTTGTGCAAATATGGATTTCCATATCGAGAAAAGAAGGTGTGGTCACAAAAAACAATGGCTTTTCGTGTGCACGTTTCAACGTGAGCGTCACGTGCCCAACAGGAAGGTTCATTTTCAATCAATCGAGTGATGTCGAGTTCACCTGGTTGTTCCTCATGGAATTGTGTGGATAGTAATCGTTTTTTGGTGTAAAAATCAGCTGGAAGTTTTAGCATAATCATTATAAAAAAATAAATTGTTCTGAATTTTATCATGCTGTGGGATCTTAAGCTACAGGAAAGTTGGCGCCACGGCGTATCAAATTTAGATTGAAATTGATTCATATAGTCATGCATTGTGATTGCATGACTATATAAAGGACTCTTTGTGTTATAGGAAATTAAAAGGCGTTATCGAGGCATGCTGAATGTTAAATTAACTTTTGAATGAGAGCTGAATCCTTTTCCTTTTTGTACCTGTAACTCGATACGTTGGGTTTCTTCGGTGACTACAGATACACCATGTTTCCTTTTGAAATGAACCCGCACTTTAATTGCACGATCATCTTCACAAATATAACTTAACCGAATACTTGCATCATCACGCTTAGATGAAGTTAACATTTTAATTTTATGTATTGAGCCTCCTGACAAATAGGCTGGAACAGGTGATATCAATACACCATGGATAACCGTGTGGAATAATAAATCACAGTTATATCGACTATTGTTATATAACCCAATATCAACATTTCGGGGGCCGTCGTTTTCTTCTTCAGCAAACACATTTCCAGCCAATAGCATCAGAGTCAATAGACACGATATCAATACATTACGCATATTAACCACCTCTTAATGATTTAATAATGATCATTATACGGCATATTTGATCTGCCCGATAGTATTGACATCAGCAATGGATTGTGGATTAGTGACTCACTTGTGGAGGCTCATAGGTTAAGGGATAAAAACCCGCTACCTTAGGGCTTCATCACTGGTGCCAATATTTGCAGCAACGCTTTAAATACTTTCGGTGTACCGGCGACCACATCACCCTGTTTTAGATAGGCCTCGCCTCCCTCCATATCACCAATCAATCCGCCTGCTTCTTGAATGAGCAATGATCCGGCAGCGATGTCCCAGGGCTTTAGGCCTAAATTCCAAAAGCCATCCAATCGACCACTGGCCACATAGGCTAAATCCAACGCGGCAGAGCCCGTGCCCCTCACGCCGGCGCATTGATCAAACAGCGCTTCAATGGTGGGGTAATAACGCGTGGCGGCGACCGTGTTGCGAA
>DNVL01000098.1 GCA_003507515.1 Legionella sp. | reverse complement strand
CAAGGGTTTTTTCGGCATCACATGCAGCAAACACGGCTTGGAATTGCACCAAGCCGTGTTTGCCATATAGACGATTCCAATATTTGATGCGATCGAGTGGGTTATTAAAGGCCCATAAAGGGCGTATCTGGGGGCGTATGCTGGCGCGATGGTAATGCATGCGGTTAAACGGCTTGATGATCGATCGGTTGATGAGCCGCATGGGTAACGGTGGTATGGTGTGAGTTTGTTTCATCTTGGTTTGACCTGTGTGCTCGATATGATCCGCTAGCGATAACAACCCATAGGGTTTATTTAGAAAATCAAGCCAGGCCACTTGGTAGTCATGCGCGATACCAGCATGCTGCATGTGTGCGAGCAATGGAGCCGTGTGCGTAAATTTCACCGTATGCGCGCGCACAAATCGAGATGCTTGACGCAAGCGGATCCCCATTCGCGTGATGATGCCTGTTAACCCTAAACCTGCGATGGTTGCGGTAAACAAAGCCTTGTTTTCATCTCGACTACAGCGATAGGTATGCCCGCTTATGTTTAATTCAACCCAGTCTACATGGTGAGCAAAACTGCCTGCATGGTGATTGTTTTTCCCATGGATATCGTTGGCAAGCCCGCCGGCGAGCGTGGCGTACAGTGTGCCAGGCAAAACAGGTGGGATAAAATGGGCGTCAATTAAAAATAAATCGGCAAATGTGACACTCCCTTGGCAGACGGCAATGCCTGAGTGAGGATCAAAAGATATCAGGTGGTTCAAACGACTCGTGTCAATCAGGGTGCCTTGATTTAAAACACAGCAATCACTGTAACTCAATCCATTGCCGCGTGCGAGCAATCCGCGTTCATGTGCTCTTGTTGCAATCGCCTGTAATTGTTCTTCGTGGTCAGGCCGCACCCTTTTTGAGCGCGTGTGAATGGCGCGGGTGAAATTGGAGAAGGACTGGATTTTGTGTTGCATTCAATTCCCCTTCACAACAATGGCATCGCTGACATTTGAAAAGCCATGCACATTGATTTGAAACAAGCCCATGCGTGCGGTCAGCTGGGTGGAGCTGCCTCCATCTAAATTCAGGGCGTTGTAGCAACGGATGGGGGATGATTTTAAAATCTGTGCCAAAGCAGTGGTGGTCATAGGTGAATTATGGGTGACGAGAATTATCAAACGTCCTTCCGGTGTGATCCCAAGAGCGGTCCGTTCAGCATATCCTGGCCTGAGCGAAGGGATTTTACCGTTGACCACTAATCGAGGCCCGCTTTGGACCGCAAAATCGACTTGGCTATCATCTGTGTATTCTCGGACACTGGTGATGTGCGGGGTATTGTCTTTCACATACAAAACTCCCCACCAACTGATGTGCTTGAGTGGGTTGTGTTGGTGTTGATGACGGATGCGAAGGCCCAGCGGGTGGTAATTTTGGTCGAAAAACCCACCATTAATAGCAATCAAGGCTTGGCTGTGATGTGCGAATGCATCCACTGAGGCGTTATGAAGCGACAAATCATTGGCTAAAACCAAATCTAATTTATTTTTTTTAAGGTCAATGCGAAAGGCATGAATATGCGACCAAGGAATGAGGGGGTTTGCATTTAAGTCACAGTATTCTATGCCGGGTGCAATCTCGCGCCAAGGGTGGGCTAAGGCTTGTGTGCTGAAGCATATCCAAATAAGTGCAATCAAGACACAATAGGGCGTGCTCCGCGAAGTATAATCTTGTATCCTTATATGCATTCGTTTAAATCCGTGGACGCATCATGAAAACATTACCGCAAGTTATCAATAGAGCACCCCTAAAGTCAACTGATGAATTGTCACGCATCATGCAAGATGTGTTGATACGTTCCCGTTCTCATGGTGCCACCGACGCCTCAGTGGCCGTGAATCACGATAGTGGTTTTTCAGTTGACGTGCGCATGCGAGAGGTGGAAACAGTCGCGTTTAGTGAAGACCGTGGCGTGGGCGTTACCGTGTATATTGGACACCGCAAAGGCAGCGCCAGCAGCAGTGACACATCGCCTGCAGCACTGGATGCCATGGTGGCGGCGGCTGTTGATATTGCCAGTGTTAGTGCGACTGATCCTTGTTTTGGGTTGCCTGACAGCGCACTGATGTCTTCACAGCATGCGGCGCTTGATTTGTTTCACCCTTGGGGCATTTCGCCGCCTGAGGCCATTGAGATGGCGTTGCAATGCGAGGCGCATGCTTTGGGTTTGGATCCACGCATTAGCAATTCAGACGGCGTGAATGTGTCTACATACACCTTTTGCCATGGGTTTGCGAACACGCATGGTAGTGAGGGAATCGTGCAGAGTAGTCGTCACAGCATGAGTTGTTCATTCATTGCGACTGATGGTGATCGAATGCAGCGCGATCATGATTACACGACAGCGCGAAATCCCCAGCATTTGCAATCATGGGATACATTGGCGTCGAGTGCTGTGCAGCGGACCACCCGTCGTTTAAATGCGAGATCACTGAAAACAAAAAAAATGCCGGTTTTATTTTCGTCACGTCTGTCCGGTGGATTGATTGGCTCATTTATAGGTGCCATTAGTGGTTCCAATTTATACCGAAAACATTCGTTTTTGATGGATTCAATCGGGCAGCAAGTGTTCCCTGCAGGCGTTCGCATTCATGAACAGCCCCATTTGTTAGGCGCTTTAGGCAGTTCGCCATTTGATGCTGAGGGCGTGCCCACGCGGAATAATGTATTTGTCGAGGATGGTCGGGTTTGCCAGTACATCTTAGGCAGTTATTCAGCACGGAAAATGGGGCTCACGACCACCGCGAATAGTGGGGGGGTATTTAATTTAACGGTTGACCCAACTGCAGGGGATATGGACCAGTTGGTAAAACAAATGGGAACGGGTTTGTTGGTGACTGAGCTCATGGGGGATGGTGCGAACGGGTTGACGGGTGATTACTCACGCGGTGCCAGTGGTTTTTGGGTGGAAGGGGGGGAAGTTCAGTACCCGGTCGAAGGCATTACCGTAGCTGGTAACCTGAAAGACATGTTTCGTAGAATCGTTGCCATTGGTCACGACGTCAATCCTAATTATTCCACACGTTGTGGTTCCATCTTAATTGACGAAATGATGGTCGCAGGGGATTAGAGAAGGTGCCCGCAAGCATCCTTCTTTAATTTTTATCGCGGAAGATAATGCGACCCTTGCTTAAATCGTAGGGTGTGAGTTCCACTTTTACTTTGTCACCGGTTAAAATACGAATGTAATTTTTACGCATACGACCAGAAATGTGAGCGGTAACAATGTGGCCATTCTCCAGTTCAACACGAAACATCGTGTTGGGCAGGGTATCCATTACTGTACCAAGCATTTCAATGTGATCTTCTTTTGCCATAGGTCTCTCAAATGATAAACAAACTAAAGCGCAAATAGTGCACTAATTTGAGATAAATGGCAATCATTAAAGGAAGTCATTTTACGGTTGTCGCATTAAAACGCTGATGTGATTATTTGAAATAAAGATGATACAATTAATGAGCAGTCATCACTTACGATCAGGGGGGGGTATGATAACGAATAATGGGCAGCAGGTCCTTCCGATTTATGTCAAGCACGGAGGGTCAGTGATTTTAATGAAAAGCCTCTCAAGAAGGTTCAATCCAGAGCAGGCGCACATTCAGGCAGCTTATCAACATGACCTAGATGGCGGGCGCTATACGATCCTTAACCACGGACATTTAAAATCAATGGGCGTGGCGTTGCCATCGACCGTATTGAGTCTTACGGAGTTTGGATCACTGATTGAGCGGGTAAAAAGGACGTGTTCTTTGCAAAAAAATGCAACATTATTATGTGCTGACGCTAATTTGGGGTTTCCAGGATCTGAATCTGTCAGCGGATGTTTTCATGCCTTGGTTCGAACCGTTAAGCCAACGTGTCTCGTGCCTTTTTCTGAAATGCCTTTGTGTATTGAGGATACAACGTTGTATTTAAAGGGGCTAAAGACCATCGAGGGCTATCAATTGGCATTGCCTCATCGATTGGGTATGGTTTCAAATCAATCAGGGGTAACCGCTATTATTGGAGATTTACTGGAAAAACTGGACAGCGGGATGAGACAAGAACAAATAACATGTTGTCAATTTGTCATGTCCTTTTTTGGATGTACACGAAGTGCAAAAATCGCAGACGTTTCTTTAACTCGAAATTTTGAATTAACATCAAACTCAGCTCAAATGAACCTTGTGAGAGTATCCAGTTTGAGTTGAGTTTTTTAATGGGTGCTTATTTTTAAGCAGCCATCGCTTTTACGCGCGCACTGAGACGGCTTTTAATTCTGGAGGCTTTATTTTTGTGAAGCAAGCCTTTTGATGCGGCTTTATCAATGATCGGTTGTGCTTTGGCGTACGCCGCACGAGCGATTTCTAGATCACCGGCTTCAACGGCTTTAAGGACATTTTTAATATACGTGCGGTACATGGACCGAGCACTTGCATTGTGTTGGCGCAATTTAATGTTTTGGCGCGCGCGTTTAATAGCTGATTTAATATTTGCCACTGACAATCTCCGCTTGATTCAGGTATAGAAAAGTGGTTGATCATGCACAAGTTGACTGAAATTGTCAATACAGTAGTCGTCTAATTATTTAATTTTCGGTATACTCACCGAAAATTGATAACACAACACCATCGAGAATGCCTTGACAGAAAGCACACTACATAAACGACAAAGCCTGTTACGTTCTACTTCATTGGTCTCACTCATGACCTTTTTGTCACGCATCATGGGGTTTATTCGAGACATGATCTTGGCAAAAACGTTTGGCGCAGATGCGGGCATGGATGCCTTTTATGTCGCTTTTAAAATACCCAATTTTATGCGGCGCTTATTTGCAGATGGTGCTTTTTCACAAGCCTTTGTACCGGTGTTGGCTGAGTATCAAAAGACACGTACCATCGATGAAGTTCGCGTGTTTTTGGCGCGCATAGCCGGCGGGATGAGTGTCATTCTCACAGGGGTTACCGTGATTGGAATCGTGGCCGCCCCTGTCATTATCTATTTATTTGCGCCGGGATTTGGTCATGATTCAACCCGCACCGTTTTGGCCACCGAAATGCTGCGCTTGACGTTTCCATACCTTATGTTGATTTCATTGACTGCAATGGCGGGAGCCATCCTCAACACCTATGGCTATTTTGGTGTGCCTGCGTTTACGCCGGTCTTTTTAAATATGAGCATGATCATTGCCGCACTCTATTTAAGTCCGCAGTTTGCAGAGCCTGTGGTTGCCTTGGCATGGGGGGTTTTGCTCGCGGGTATTGTTCAATTGTTATTTCAGCTCCCCTTTCTTTTTCATCGCAAGTTGTTGGTTACCCCTCGTTTGATGATGCGTGATCCGGGTGTTAAACGTGTGATGCGATTGATGATTCCGGCCTTGTTTGGTGTGTCTATCGCGCAAATCAATTTACTGGTGGATACGATATTTGCTTCTTTTCTAAAGGTGGGCAGCGTCACTTGGTTGTTTTACACGGATCGTTTAGCGGATTTCCCGTTGGGCATTTTTGGCGTGGCCATTGCTACGGTGATTTTGCCGCATTTATCTCGGCGACATGCAGAGCAAAATAAAGCCCACTTTTCACGCGCACTGGATTGGGGGCTACGTCTTTTGATTTTAGTGGGCGTGCCATCGGCCATCGGGTTGATTGTTTTTTCGATGCCGCTCATTGCGAGTTGTTTCACTTATGGTGAATTTAGCGTGGTTGATCTGCTGCAAACCCAAAAAAGTTTGGTGACCATGGCCTTAGGTCTGCCGGCGTTTATGATGGTTAAAATTCTCGCATCGGGCTTTTATGCGCGCCAAAACATTAAAACGCCAGTGAAGGTAGGGGTTGTCGCGATGGTGGCGAATACGGCTTTGTGTGCCTTGTTGATTGGTCCAATGGCGCATGCGGGTTTGACGTTGGCATCATCCATTGCGGGTTACGTCAATTGTGGGGTACTGTTGTATTTACTCGTACGGCGAGGTATTTACAAGCCTTTGGCAGGCTGGTGGCGATTTATACTACAATTAATAGTAGCCAATGGCGTTATGTCTGTTTATTTAGTGTTTATGGTGGGCAATGTGTTTTTTTGGTTGGATAAACCCTTGGGCGCGCGACTCGGGTATGTGTTAATGCACGTGGTGGCCGCATGTGCCATTTATTTATTGAGTTTGCGACTCTGTGGCATGAACATGGCGCAGTTTCGTGGGCAGATGAAGGAGTCTTAAATGAAAGCCGATGGTTTCTACCAAACAGATGGAGCGAATGCATGGCCATTGATTCTATTGAACCAAGGTGCCTCTTTAAACGAACTCAGCGAGACCATACGTAATGCCCTTGTTGCCCAACAGTTTAAAGGGGCCTTGGGTGATGTTGCCGTGATCATGAACGCAGCGGGCTTGCCGCTCAACGTTTATATTGGTGCAGGCGATGGCAATGAGACGCTCGCGATTGCATCTGCCGTGACAAAAATCCCGGCGGGCGTTTATCAAACGCCACATGGGCTTGCGCAATCAGCGCTTTTGGCATGGTCCTTAGCGCAATATAAGTTTGATCATTATAAAAAATCAGGCGCACAACCGCGAGTTCTCGCGGTGGATGAACATGCCTTGCCTGACGTGTTATTGGAATCCAGCGCCATTTTTCTCGTGCGCGACTTGATTAATATGCCTGCCAATGCCTTCGGTCCCTCTGAAATGGCTGAACGTGTAGCCATCCTTTCAATGGAACATGGCGCGGTCTTTCAGCAATGGACAGGAGATGAATTGCTGCGTGACCATTTTCCTGCCATTCACGCGGTTGGGCGTGCGGCAGCGGATGCGCCTCGACTATTGTCGTTGACTTGGGGAGATGAAACGCATCCTCGCGTGACATTGGTGGGGAAAGGGGTGTGTTTTGATTCAGGTGGTTTAGACATTAAACCGGCCGCTGGCATGCGCTTTATGAAAAAAGACATGGGGGGAGCGGCACACGTGATTGGGCTTGCGCACTGGATAATGGCCAAACGGTTACCCATTCGCTTGCAAGTGCTGATTCCGGCGGTTGAAAATGCAGTGGGCTCGCGCGCGTTTCGCCCGGGGGACGTGTTAACCATGCGCAATGGCCTCACCGTTGAGATTGATAACACCGATGCAGAAGGGCGCTTGGTCTTGGCAGATGCCATTGTGAAAGCCTGTGAAGACAAGCCGGAGTTGTTGATAGATTTTGCAACGCTAACAGGCGCGGCTCGAGTGGCTGTCGGCACAGAGATCGCTGCGATGTTTACCAATGATGATGAATTGGCCGATGCTGTGGCCAAATCGGCAGGCGAGGCCAACGATCCCGTCTGGCGCATGCCTTTGTTTGCAGGTTACGCCAGCATGTTGGATTCATCGATTGCAGACATGGCTAATTCAAGCCCATCGGCTTATGCAGGCGCCATCACGGCGGCATTGTTTTTACAACGGTTTGTGAAAGAACCCATGCCCTGGTTGCATTTTGATGTGATGGCTTGGAACGTCAGCAATAAACCGGGCCGGCCTGAAGGCGGTGAGGCCATGGGGATGTTGGCGGTTGGGCGGTATTTGATAGGGCGGTATGGCTCCCCGCTTTAACGGGGAGAACCTTGGCTTTTCCTAAATGATCAGAATATAAAGTGCCCCTGCGCCACGCAATACTTGTACCAGCAACTCTTGCTTCTTGTGTTTCGCAATGGCAATGGCTTGAAGGTCTTTGGTATGGGGGGTAGGTTGATTATTGGCTGATATAATGACATCTCCTGGGCGCAAACCTGCACGCCAGCCCGCACTGTTTTCAGACGCTCCCACCAGTTGAACGCCGACTACGTGCCCGTGCAAGGGCGAGTCTTGCTCAAAGTCATGCAGTGCCAAGCCATAAAGGAATGGGTTTTGAGCTTGTAGTTTTTGTTCGTGTTTTTTGACATCCGTGACCACCGCGTTCAATGTCATGTCGTGGCCATTTCGCTTAATGGCGATTTTGACGTCGCTTCCCACACGCAAGAGGCTCACCGTGGTTTTGACTTGCGTGGCTTGGGTGATGTTGGTGTTATTGATTTGTGTAATCACATCGCCTGCTTTTAGTCCAGCGATTTCAGCAGGAGAATCTTCATTCACTTGTGCCACTAGCGCACCTTGAAAATCTTCAGGATAGCCCATGGCTTGCGCGAGTTCAGGTGTGAGGTGTTGCACGAAAATGCCCATCAAGCCTCGGTGAACGGATCCGAATTTTACAATTTGTTGGGCCACGTTTTCTGCCATGTTGATAGGAATGGCAAAGCCAATGCCCACACTCCCGCCGTAAAGCGAGATAATTGCTGTATTAATGCCAATGAGTTCGCCTTTCACATTGACCAGCGCGCCCCCTGAGTTGCCAGGATTAATGGCGGCAT
>DNVL01000114.1 GCA_003507515.1 Legionella sp. | reverse complement strand
CATCGTGCACTTCACCGATCTTGTGTGAAGTGCCCGTGTAAAATAGAACACGTTCAGTCGTTGTGGTTTTACCCGCATCTACGTGTGCGGCAATGCCGATATTTCGGTATAGTTCAATTGCAGTTGCTGACACGGGTCAATCCTCTCTCTTAATTCCACCTAAAATGTGCAAAGGCTTGGTTTGCTTTTGCCATTTTATGTGTTTCTTCCCGTTTTTTTACAGCAGAGCCTTTGCTTTCATAAGCATCAGCCAGCTCACCAGCCAGTCGCAACATCATGCCTTTCTCACCGCGTGAGCGAGACGCTTGCACGATCCAACGCATGCCTAATGCAATACTGCGATCCAACCGAACTTCGACAGGTACTTGGTATGTTGCACCACCGACACGCCGTGAACGCACTTCTACTGTAGGCCTTACGTTAGTCAATGCTTGCTCAAAATAACGCAGCACGCCGCCAGTAGCACTTCCACCGGCATCGACGCTATCATCGTCCGCTTTTTTCATTTTTTTAACACGCTCATCCAAAACGGAAAGCGCACCATAAATGATTTTCTCAGCGATTGATTTTTTTCCGCTGATCATAAGGACATTAATAAACTTCGCCAGCAATTCACTTTGATGCTTTGGATCTGGCAGAATTTCTCTTTTAGGAACTTCTCTTCTTCTTGGCATGTCTCTTTCCTACGCTCAGGTTATTTCTTGTCTTTCGGCTTTTTGGTTCCGTACTTAGAACGTCCTTGCCGACGATCACTCACACCAGACGTGTCTAAACTGCCTCGAACGGTATGATATCGCACCCCAGGCAAATCTTTAACACGACCNNATGTGGTAACGAACACCAGGCAAGTCTTTTACACGACCGCCGCGCACGAGCACGACTGAGTGTTCTTGCAAGTTGTGGCCTTCACCACCAATGTATGAAGAGACTTCAAAACCATTTGTTAAGCGAACGCGTGCAACTTTACGCATTGCTGAGTTAGGCTTTTTAGGCGTCGTTGTATAGACTCGAGTACAGACCCCACGACGCTGCGGGCAAGACTCCAGTGCGGGGACGTTACTTTTTTTCTTCGCGTCCACACGAGGCCATCTTACTAACTGATTAACAGTAGCCATTTATTGTTAACTCCGATCTTTCGCTTGAAATTATTTCGCATGTATAAGGAGGCCGGATTCTATATAAGTCTAGCGCGCTTGTCAAGTTCTAAACATGCTAGATTTAATACAATCCAATGCAGGACCATTCTTGTCGGCTCGCTCCATAAGAACGATACGACTTGAATAACCCAACATGGCCTCCTCCCATCGAACCCAAAACACATGACGACTGATTCGTCATGACGTTCTTTCCTCAATTAATGATCCCGCTTATCTGCATTCAATGCTTCACTTAAAGCATGCTCTACATCGCTTGCAGTCACTACGTGTGAGCCTGACTCTTCTAAAGCCGCTTTCGCACGCTTGGCTTTGCGATTAAGATGATAGGTATACCCTGTTCCCGCAGGAATCAATCGGCCAACCATCACGTTTTCTTTTAAGCCTCGTAATTCATCAACTTTACCACTCACAGCAGCCTCAGTTAAGACGCGGGTCGTTTCTTGGAAGGATGCCGCAGAAATAAACGATTCTGTCGCTAGTGACGCTTTTGTAATCCCCAATAGAATAGGTGTTCCGCGCGCCGCCAGTTTACCGTCTACAGCAAGCCTATCATTCTCTTGCAGCAATACGGTGTCTTCGACTTGTTCGCCTAAAAGAAACTTTGAATCCCCGACAAACGTAATGATGCGTTTTCTTAGCATTTGTCGAACGATTGTTTCAATGTGCTTATCATTGATTTTCACGCCCTGCAAACGATACACATCCTGAACCTCATTGACAATATAATTCGCCAGCGCGCCTACACCCAACAATCTCAAAATGTCATGTGGATTCGGCGGACCATCAGCAATCATCTCCCCTCGGGCCACGTGTTCACCTTCAAACACCGAGATATGGCGCCACTTAGGAATGAGCTCTTCGTGCGACTTATTCTCAGACTCTGTAATAATTAAACGACGCTTGCCTTTGGTCTCTTTTCCAAAATTTATCAACCCGGACACTTCTGCCATGACCGCCGAATCTTTTGGCTTTCTTGCTTCGAACAAATCGGCTACACGTGGCAACCCCCCTGTAATATCTCGCGTTTTTGAACGCTCTTGTGGAATCCTCGCAATGACGTCTCCGACCCCAACATTATTTTCATCTTCAAAATTAATAATGGCATCGACAGGAAGGTAATATTGCGCCGGCACGTTGGTCCCTGACAAAAATATATCATCTCCGTGATCCGATACTAGTTTAACCATTGGACGCATATCACGCCCAGCAAGGCTACTACGCTGCTTGGCATCGATAACAACGATATTGCTTAAGCCAGTCAACTCATCCGTTTGGCGATTCATGGTAATGCCTTCCACTAAATCGACAAACTTAAGTTTACCACTCACTTCAGAAATAACAGGATGTGTATGAGGATCCCACGTTGCAATGACTTGGCCTGCGTCCACAGATGAATGATCATGGACTGAAATGACCGCACCATAGGGGAGTTTATAACGTTCACGTTCGCGACCAAACTCATCCGCAATGGTGACTTCGCCTGACCGTGATACGGCAACAAGGTTCCCGTTTTGATGGGTTACCGTCTTGATATTATGCAGACGAATCACGCCTTTATTTTTGATTTGGATATTGTTTGCAGCCGTTGCCCTGGACGCCGCTCCGCCGATATGGAACGTACGCATGGTCAACTGAGTACCTGGCTCACCGATCGATTGAGCGGCTATAATACCCACGGCTTCGCCAGTATTAACCAAATGCCCGCGGGCCAAATCGCGGCCATAACAATAGGCACACAAACCAAACCGTGTTGTGCATGAAATGGGCGATCGAACAAGCACTTGGTCTATTCCTAGTTTCTCCAGACGATCAACCCACTCTTCGTCGAGCAACGTTCCGGCTTTAACCACGGGTTCACTCTGATTGGGGATAAATACATCCGTTGCCACGACGCGACCTAACACACGCTCATGCAATGGCTCAACAATGTCTCCACCTTCAATTAACGGCTGCATAAGCACGCCATTTTCAGTGCCACAATCCAGCTCTGTGATGACGACATCTTGCGCCACATCGACAAGTCGCCGGGTCAGGTATCCTGAGTTAGCCGTTTTCAATGCCGTATCAGCCAATCCTTTACGTGCACCATGGGTGGAAATAAAATATTGGAATACGTTCAACCCTTCTCGGAAGTTAGCCGTAATAGGTGTTTCAATGATCGAGCCATCTGGCGCTGACATCAACCCTCGCATCCCTGCTAGCTGTTTTATCTGTGCCGCAGATCCCCGCGCGCCTGAATCAGCCATCATAAAGACAGGATTAAACGAATCTTGCCGTACTGTCTTGCCACTTCTGTCAATAATATCTTCTGTAGCAATATTTGCCATCATCGACTTGGCGACCATCTCTGTTGTGCGCGACCAGATATCAATGACTTTATTGTAGCGTTCTCCATTCGTGACGAGACCTGAACGGAACTGTGACTCAATTTCACGGACCTCATTGTCTGCAACTTCAATAATCGTGGCTTTGTCCTCAGGAATCTGCATGTCCTCGATTCCAATGGACGCACCAGCACGTGTTGCATACTTGAATCCGGTATACATGAGCTGATCTGCAAAAATAACGGTTTCTTTAACTCCAAATGTGCGGTAACAACCATCAAGAACCTTGGAAATCACTTTCTTTGTCATCGCCCTGTTAATCTGAGAGAAAGGGAGGCCTTTGGGTAGAATATCAGACAATATTGCACGACCAACGGTGGTTTCAACGAGCTCATAACCTAATGGATGCACTGAAACGTCTGCAGGCATACGAATTTTGACTTTGGCATGGATGTCGACACGATCATCTTCATAAAAGTTCTGGGCTTCTTGCGTACTGCCAAATATTTTCCCTTCGCCTTTGGCATTGATTCGTTCACGCGTTAGATAATAAAGTCCCAAAACAACGTCCTGGCTGGGTACAATAATGGGTTCACCACTCGCCGGTGACAGAATATTGTTCGTGGACATCATCAGTGATCGCGCTTCAAGCTGCGATTCAATCGT
>DNVL01000059.1 GCA_003507515.1 Legionella sp. | reverse complement strand
AGCTGTAGTAGCCCGCCGCATAGCCCCCTCCAAAAATGTGGCTGAAGCTGTGTTGAAACCGATTATACGGTGCAATTGGGGTGACGGTGGTCTGCTTGCGCACATCTTCGAGAATGTTTTCAATGAAAGCAGGGTTTGCCGCATCGTACTCTTGATGAATGCGAAAATCAAACAACGAAAATTCCAATTGCCGCATCATGCCCATGGCTGATTGAAAATTCTTGACCGCAATCAATTTTTTGAATAATGTGGGCGAAAGCGACTCACCTGTGTCCACATGGGCCGTTAGTCGTTGCAATGCTTGTTCTTCCCAACACCAATTTTCAAAAAATTGACTTGGCAGCTCCACTGCGTCCCATTCGACACCGTGAATACCGGACACGTCTAAATAATCCACTTGTGTGAGTACGTGATGCAAACAATGGCCGAACTCATGGAATAAGGTCAACACTTCGTCATGCGATAGCGTCGGTTCCTGTTTGCCAATGGCTTTTGCAAAATTACACGTCAGCAGGGCGATAGGCAATTGAATGCTACCATCTGCTAAGCGACGCCTGCTTTGGCAGGAATCCATCCATGCCCCGCCTCGTTTATGCGGGCGCGCGAACAGATCAATATAAATATAACCCCGTGCGCCATGCGCATGGTCCAATATGCAATAACAGGTGACGTCTGGATGCCAAGTGTCTACGCCATCCACTCGTTCGAAGGTCATGCCATACAAGGTATTCACAATACTAAACATACCGTTCATCACTTTTTGGAGTGGGAAGTATGGGCGCAATTCTTCTTGCGAAATGCTAAAACGCGACTGCATTTTTTGTTCTGATAAATAGGCTATGTCCCAGGGGGCTACCGTCAACCCAGGGCAAGTTTCGTTCGCGAAGGCTTGCAAACGCTGAAATTCGATCTCAGCCTGAGGGCGTGCGCGCAGGCTTAAGTCGGACAAAAAGCGCAACACTTCGTCTGTCGAGTCCGCCATTTTGGTGGCTAATGATAATTCGGCATAATTTGCAAACCCGAGCAGCTGTGCTTTTTCGTGCCTTATCGCCAGTTTTTCATTCATCACGGCGGTGTTATCAAATTGCCCGGCAGAAGGGCCTTGGTCGGAGGCGCGGGTTACAAATGCACGGTATAATGCTTCACGTAACGATCGATCCGTGGCGTGCGTCACGACGGCATGATAACAGGGGAATTCGAGCGTTAATATCCAACCCGGCAGGCCTTTTTCCTGAGCCAGCGCCTGTGCATTATGGACGGCATGCTCAGGCATTCCGGTTAGGCGGGCGCCATCGGTAATATGCAATTGGTATGCATGCACCGCATCCAACACGTTGTTTTCAAATTGATTGCTCAGATCAGCCAATCGGGCAGAAACAGCCTCAAAACGACGTTTGTTCTCGGCCGACAGTGCGACGCCAGAAAGCGAAAAATCACGCACGGCATCGTCAACAATTTTACATTGAATGCTATCCAGGGAGGCCCGATCCAATGACTTCACGGCCGCATAAAGGGCCTGATTATGTCCGATGGCCGTTTCATAGGCAGACAATTGAGGCAAGCAGGCTTGATAGCACTCACGTAAATCCTGCGAATTTACCACGGCATGCAGATGTGATAGCGGCGACCAAAAACGCTCTAACGCATCTTCCATGTCTTCTAACGGTCTCATGAGATTATCCCAGGTGAAGACGGTTGTTTCATGTAAAATCTGGGTTATTTTGTCTAAATTTGCTGCCAACATGGCACGCAACCGGTCAGGGAAGCCTGTGGCTTGATTCAGGGTAAATAGGGGGAGTGAGATGGCAACCATGATGTCCTCATTGATTTGAAATCAGAATCACAGTTTAACACTTGTGCTAGAGTTGCCATCTATCTCTCTAAAAAAAAAATCGTCTCGAGATGTGCTTGCCAGTATGGCCTCTTTTTTGGGGGATGGACTGCGCGGAAAAAGCCCATGGCTGAATGCTGTGGAGATGGTGAGAGGAGACACACGAAGTTGAGGTGTGGACGAACATCTTCGAGGGGGGTTAGAAATAAAACTCGATGGGTAATCGGATAGCAAACAACTGCTGCTCCTACTGCTCTGTGCGGTCAGGTTTCGTCGGACCACCGGGGCTTCTGCCTGGATGTCACATGTCAGCAAATTATCCACCTTCATAGCACCTGCTGGCGTTAAATAACTGCGGCCTCCAAAATTGAAAATCGTGATGATAACAGACATGCCTGCGCCCACCACGGGTACCCATGGGCTCAAGGCGGCAATGGATGGAAACGCTAGAATAGCTACAAAAAACAACACTGAAAAATTCGTGATGGAGACCAGCAAGAGCATTTCTTCAGCGTTGATGCGTTTATGTAACAAGGATAAGTCCGCCGTTATTTGCGCATTGCCTGGCTGTTCCTCGTGCAGGGCCTGGTATTGCTGTGCCAAATCATATAAACGGCACATCTCCTGATACCCGCGTAAACTCGATAGTAATAAGTCATGTAGCTGCGAACCCAGACCTAAATAAACACCATAGGGCTGCAAGGCTCCAGTGAATACAAAAAAAACCAAGGCGGCATTTGTAGCCCAAGCAATATCATTCGTGAGGTTAGGCCACAGGCGATCCCATTGTGCATTAAAACGAGCCGTTGCGCCTAACGACCGCTCTTCAGGGCTCATCGAGGCGTTCTCAATCCAGTGCGAACCGAGCGTATAGGTATTCAGCATGAGCCGAGGCAAAAAAAACAGAAGGTTAATATAGGAAAAGGCAGGGGCGGCAAAACCATCCAGCCAACGGATCCATGGGCCATATTGCTCAAATTGATTCAAAATGGGAATCAAGGCAATCAACAAACGGCGCGTACGTAATGCGCCTAGTCGATAGGGATTGCTCCGCTCGAAGATACTCCGTATTTCATCAGCAAAGGGCATATCTACCTTTGGTGGGTTCTGACAGCCCTGCAAAAGTACGTGGTTCACATGCACATGCAACCAGCGCCGGTATAGCGTATGATGGTTTTCAAGGGTTGCCTTTCGTAAATTGGGCCGATCATTTATATAGTGGCAATATTTTTCGTCCAGCAATGTGGATAAGTGAAGCGCTTCCCTTACCAAATGAATGGTATCATTTTCCAGTGCTTGTTTTTGCTCTGAACCCTGTTCTGCGGCTTTCCAGGCGATCAACGTCTCCTGTAACAGCAAGCGAAGCATGTTGTATTCAAGCACCAGTGAGGCATCTTCTTCCACCAATAGTTTGAAAATAGTCTTTGCTGAAGCTTTAGAATAGCCTGCTGGTGAGTCGATGTGTCCTGTTAACGATGCAGGACCCGATGCAGGACCATCTGTTGTATTGTCTTGTTGTTTATTTAAGACATGTTGTAACCGCTGCAAAACGATCGCCATGGGCACTCATTAATCCAGGGAATAATACACCATATTATCATAATATATACAAAGAGTAAATTTTCGCACATCAACAATGCGAGACCTAAGTGGTGATCGAGGGTGACGCGTTATCAATAATCCCAACTTGCTGAAAACACGCATCTGAGCGACAATAGCGCCCTTGTTTATAGCACGAGAAATCGCATGGTAGATAGCCAGATGTTAGCGCATGCTATCCGTTTTTTAAGCATCGACGCGGTGGAGCGGGCGCAATCAGGGCATCCGGGGATGCCCCTGGGCATGGCGGATATTGCGACTGTTTTGTGGACCAAGTTTTTAAAACACAATCCTCTGAATCCCAAATGGTTTAATCGTGACCGATTTGTGTTATCCAATGGGCACGGCGCCATGTTGTTGTATTCATTGTTGCATTTGACTGGATATGCGTTAACCATTGATGATCTCAAACACTATCGGCAATTGCACTCCAAAACACCGGGTCATCCTGAATGCACCGATACACCAGGCGTCGAAACAACAACAGGCCCTTTGGGCCAGGGCCTTGCCAATGCTGTTGGCATGGCCATTGCCGAAAAAACGCTCAGTGCTGATTTTAATGACAACGAAACGATGCTCATTGATCACCACACGTATGCGTTTGTTGGGGATGGTTGTTTAATGGAAGGGATCTCGCATGAAGCCTGTTCACTCGCCGGCACGCTCGGTTTGGGGAAATTAATCGTCTTTTATGATGACAATGGCATCTCTATTGATGGCAACGTGGACACCTGGTTTACCGATGACACCGCCGCACGCTTCAGGGCTTACCACTGGCAAGTTATCGGTCCAATCGATGGCCATGATGCAATGGCTATCGAGCTGGCCATTCGCCAAGGGCTGCGCGAAACCCATCAACCGACACTTATCATTTGTAAAACAACCATTGGCTTCGGCTCGGCCTGTGCAGGCACGGAAAAAGTGCATGGTGCCCCTTTAGGGGCTACCGATATTCAACAGATGCGCACGCAGTTGAATTGGCCTTATCCTGCTTTTGTGATTCCAGATACGCTTTATGCGGCCTGGAATCACGTGGAGCAAGGACAGTATGATGAGCAGCAATGTTTGCAACAGTGCCATGCCTACCAACAGCGACGCCCGGATGATTACCATGAATTTTTACGACGCGTGAATGGTGATTTGCCCGATGCATGGCCCGTGCATTCAAGTGCATTTATTGCCGAGTGCTTACAAAACAAAAAGGCCATGGCCACACGCAAAGCCTCGCAGCACTGTTTGGAATATTATGCTGCTATCTTACCCGAAATGCTGGGTGGTTCAGCCGATCTCACCGGTTCTAACAACACCAATTGGTCTGGGAGTCGCGCGTTAATCCATGATCACTTCAATGGCAATTATATTCATTATGGGGTGCGCGAGTTTGGCATGTCGGCTATGATGAATGGGTTAGCACTGCATGGGGGCTTTATTCCTTATGGTGGCACGTTTTTGGTGTTTTCAGATTATGCTCGTAACGCGGTGCGTTTAAGTGCTCTGATGAAGCAACGCGTGATCTTTGTGTATACGCATGATTCCATTGGTTTAGGTGGGGATGGTCCAACGCATCAACCCGTTGAGCATGCAGCCATGCTGCGGATGACGCCCAATATGCACGTTTGGAGACCTGCAGATCTCATCGAGACCGCTGTGGCTTGGCAACAAGCGATAGAGCAGCACAATGGCCCATCCTGTATCTTATTATCGCGGCAAGATGTGCCGGCTTTAACCCATTCGCCTGATGATGCGTTGTTGATTAGCCGGGGTGGTTATATCCTCTACGATTGCGAGCAAACACCAGATGCCATTCTGATTGCAACCGGTTCGGAAGTGCATATAGCCCTTGGCGGTGCGCTTCAGGCCAAGGCACAAGGCATGCATGTGCGGGTTGTTTCAATGCCTTGTGCGGAGCGTTTTTTAGCACAAGATGCAGCTTATCAAGAACACGTGTTGCCCCATGCGATGCGTGCACGCGTGGCCATTGAAGCCGCCGCCAGTGCTTATTGGTATCGTTTTGTCGGGCTCGATGGGGTTGTGCTTGGGGTTGATCAATTTGGTCTTTCAGCCCCGGCAGAAGATATTTATTCAGCATTTGGGATCACGGTGACCCATGTGGTTACCGCCTTGCATGCATTACTTCATAAAAAAGTTGGAGAGGTGGTATGACAATTCGTGTTGCAATTAATGGGTATGGTCGCATTGGTCGCTGTATTTTGCGGTCCATTTTTGAAAACCAGCGCCAACAAGACTTTGATGTGGTGGCCATCAATGATCTCTCAGGCATTCGCACCACGGCTCACTTAACCCGTTATGACTCGACACATGGGCGTTTTCACAGCCAGGTTGATGTAGACGGCCAGCACGTGATTGTGGATGGACATTCTATTCTTGTGACGTCAGACCGCAATCCTGCAGCATTGCCTTGGGGTGAGTTGGGTATTGACCTGGTATTTGAATGCACCGGTCGATTTACACAACGGGATGCTGCCATGGCGCATCTCCACGCGGGTGCTAAAAAGGTATTGATATCGGCCCCCGGAAAGGATGCAGATGCCACCATTGTGTATGGTGTGAATCACCAAATACTCAATGCATCCGACGTTATTGTATCGAACGCTTCCTGTACCACGAATTGCCTAGCACCGGTTGTCAAACCGCTGCATGATGCCATTGGCATTGAGCATGGGTTATTGAATACCATTCATTCCTACACTAAAGATCAAATGCTACTAGATGGCAGTCATATTGATCTACACCGCGCACGATCTGCCACTCAATCCATCATTCCGACTAAAACAGGGGCTGCAATCGCCGTGGGCTTGGTCTTGCCTGAATTGGCTGGTAGACTCGATGGTTTCGCGATGCGTGTGCCTACATTGAATGTGTCTGCGATTGATTTAACCTTCATTGCCATGCGACCCACAACCGTTAAGGAAGTCAATGATATTATGCGCCGTGCTCAGAGCGATGTCTTGCATATCAATGACGAGCCACTGGTCTCATGCGATTTTAACCATTACCCTGCATCTGCAGTGTTTGATACGACACAAACAAAAGTATTGGGCAATTTAGTGAAAGTCGTTGCCTGGTACGATAACGAATGGGGCTTCTCTAATCGGATGCTCGATACAGCGAATCACATGATGAACCTTTAAGGAACAACCATGAATCTTGTCAAAATGAGCGATTTGGATCTGCGGGGAAAGCGCGTACTGATTCGCGAAGATTTAAATGTGCCAATTTTTGATGGCATTATTACAAGCGATCAACGCCTACAAGCCGCCTTGCCGACCTTGCGTATGGCCTTGCAAGCGGGGGCTGCAGTTATTGTTCTATCGCATCTTGGGCGTCCGGATGAAGGGTTATTCGAACAACGGTATTCTTTAGCGCCACTGGTCGATTATTTAAAAGCCCACCTGGCATATCCTGTGCATTTTGCTAGCGATTATTTGGATGGTGTTACCGTTGCACCGGGCGAATTGGTGCTTTGCGAAAACGTACGGTTTAATGTAGGCGAAAAAGCGAATGACAGCACGCTTGCAAAGCAATTGGCTTCGCTTTGTGATGTTTTTGTTATGGATGCCTTTGGTACCGCACATCGTGCGCAAGCGTCCACCTGTGGCGTTGCGAACTATGCCCCCATTGCGGCGGCAGGACCCTTACTCGTTCGTGAGTTGACGGCACTTTCACACGTTCTAAAAGCGCCTGCGAAACCCATTGTTGCGGTTGTAGGGGGGGCTAAAGTATCGTCTAAATTATCCCTGCTGAAACAATTGGTTGGGAGGGTCGATGTGCTGATACCGGGCGGCGGGATTGCGAACACGTTTCTAAAAGCACAGGGCAACGAAATTGGCGTCTCTTTGCATGAAAGAAATCTGTTGGATGAGGCACGATCAATCCTTGCATTGGCGGCGGTTGCGGGTTGTCAAATTCCTCTCCCGTCCGATGTGGTCGTCGGAAAATCGTTCAATGACACGTGTCCTGCGTATAATAAATCGCTCACGAACGTCGCCAAAGACGACATGATCATGGACATTGGGCCTGAAACGGTTGCGCGTTATTTGGATATTTTGGCGCATGCCAAAACCATCATATGGAACGGTCCTGTGGGCGTGTTTGAATTTCCACAGTTCTCTTATGGGACGCGAGCGCTTGCGATTGCAATCGCCAACAGCGATGCATTCAGCATTGCCGGCGGCGGAGATACCTTGGCTGCCATTGACCAATATGATCTGACCGATCAAATCTCCTATATTTCTACAGGTGGAGGTGCTTTTCTTGAATATTTGGAGGGAAGAACACTGCCCGCCGTTGCTGTTTTAGAAGCAAGGGCAGGCAGTTAAGAGAGCACGGTACTTTCTTGACCGGCTCACGTCACGTCTACCGTGGGGCGTGACAACCCGAGCTTTTCTTTTAAACGCGCTACTGCCTCCGGATCATACTGTCGTGTCTGTTTGTGCGTAACCGTTACAGGGGTTGCGCGGGCGACAGAAGTCGTGCTGTTTTGCATACTAAACAGTGGCGCTCGTTCAGGGTAATAGGAAGAAAAATCAGTCGCTGCTGCTGGGGACGCGGTAGGATGGCTTGATGGACGTTGGCTAGCCGGCTTCACTGGCGGGTGACTGATGGCGTTCTTTCGTGCATTCTTAGCACTTTTTTCAACCCGTTTTTTGATTTTAGCGGCCGCGAGCGATGCCTCGGCCTCTGTCACTTGCGCGACAGGATTCCCATTCAAATCAACCCGCATTTCGCGCGCTTTCAAGCAAGTCAAATAATCAATTCGCCGAGTAAACAACACCACGGCTTCTCGTAGCTTGCTATTAGAAATGCCCGCGGCA
>DNVL01000138.1 GCA_003507515.1 Legionella sp. | reverse complement strand
AGCGCTATCAGTGCAGAAGCAACATTTTTCGGGTCTTTATGACCCAGGACAGCGGCACGATTCGCTTGTGCAGAATCATTGCTCAATAACCCTGATGATTGAAGGGCATGGAGTGCAAAAACGACATCGAGCGGGGCGAATCTGCCTATCGCATCTCGGTACCTCATCACCACCTGAAAATCCTCACGCAATAAACCTATCTTGTGAAGGATAATCAAAGATGCAATGACATCCTCTACCCCAGATCTATTAGATTGAAGTGTACTACAAGATTGAGAGGCGTTTTCCCCTGTAATAAACAAGTCTTTAAGTACTGCAAAAAAGCCATTGGATTCAGGTACGATGTAGGTACAGAGATAATCAAACGCATAATCAGAAGTGTATGGAAATAGACCTTTCAATTCCTTCTTTATCTCACTATCTAATAGAACAGGTGCTTTCGAAATAGAATATTGCCTTCTCGCATCGCCATAATCGATACCTTGACTCATCATCTCAGCGATCGTTGCCACTGGGAAGATGTCAGTAGGCGTTTTACCTCCCCGCCCCAATGTAACGCACTTTATATCAGGATGCTGCATTAGCAATTTCTCCCCAAAATCCGACAAGATGGACCTCAGCGCCTCAAGGGTAATCTCTCCATTCAAACATTCCAATGAGTCCAAACAAAGATTTCCAATAATACTCTTCCAAACATACGATTGACCAATGATTTTAAAATCATTCTCATTGATTTCGTCATTCAATATAACATTAACGTCTCCAGCACCTCCCTTCTTTTTTCTCTTAACTAAAACGTACAACCCATTATTCGGTAAGCTCACCGCGTCTTGTACGCATTCTTCTGAGTGTCCGCCTATCGATTGGCAGCAATCCGTGATTTCACCCAAAATCAGGGCGCGTTTATCCCCTACAGGAAGCTTTACCCAAAATAGCCCCTCTGCAGGCCCCTGGCCTTCTATCAACAAGTCAGGAATAACATCCCCGGATTTCTTTGGCCAACCCGAGCTCATATAATTTAAACATTGGTTGAATGTTTTTTCAGATACTTTATAACGATAGCACAATTTCGCAAAAGAGGCGTCCTCATTAGCCCGTCGGTATTGGCAAAGCATGAGCATGGCCTGAGCTTCACCTAAATCCTTTGGTGCTCTATCAAGATTTTTTTTCTTCATCTGCCCTTGTATTTTCTGAGCTTCAACCCAAAAAGGCAGTGCTTTCACTCCTCCCTGTGTTACCAGGTTACGCCAACCATTAATGTCATCCAAAGTCGAGGCAAGAGGCAAACGATGCAGTTTCACTAATAACGCATCATGTAGAGGATGGGCTTTATCACCCTCGATGCTATTCATCAGCTGATAAATAGACCTATAGAAAGACGTGTAAGCAGGGCCATCATGAGTTAGAACCTCATCAGTTAGAAATAACGCCATCAGTTTATAAGCATAGTCATAAGCCATTATGTCCCTTGTATTATTGCCTTCGGAGAAAACGATCATGCTATGACAAGACCGTATTAAATCCATAAAAAGTGGCTTCAGATACTCTGATTCGTTATTAAAATAACCATATTGGTCATTGTATTCATTAAATTTTTCAGGCAAAATCATCCAATCGCATTCCTGAAGAGACTCTATCTTCTTGAGAGCCTCATCTAAATTAGACGATGCATTTAAATCCAAGACTATACTAAGTACAGCACGTAGCTTGGGGTCAGCATCGAAACGCCGATCTGTCGGTAAAGCCAATAAAACCTCAGGCAAAATCCTCAGTAAGCCTTGAGCTGATAGCTTTTGTAGCTTTTGCTGAGGTTCAAAAAAAATATCCAACAATTTTTTTTGAACCTGCTCAAGCCCCGAAAGAGCTTGAGGGTTCGTTTTGGGGCTCTTTAAATTTTCTAGGTTATGACTAAAAGACGCAATGATCCTTTCTGTTGTCAATAATGGATTGTTTAAATAAAGCACGGCCATTCGCCTCAAAAATATGTGTTATTATTGTCATTATAGCGCAGGTTATGGCGTTATTTCGCAAAAAAATACGCGAATTATTTATAATGGGGTCACAGAGAACGTCAGCATGGTGTTATGTGATCTTCCGATCAGATATTGGATCCCATAAATGAGATAGTGGTATAAAATGCAGGCTACTATTTAAATAT
Source organism: Legionella sp. (assembly GCA_003507515.1). Taxonomy (GTDB): domain Bacteria; phylum Pseudomonadota; class Gammaproteobacteria; order Legionellales; family Legionellaceae; genus DDPF01. The sequence goes on along the minus strand of DNVL01000138.1, from coordinate 1,449 downwards.
GTACAGATCGTTTAAAAAAGCACTTGAAGCTGACTTCAAAGCAAAAGTGGCAATCGAGTGCTCTATCTTTTACCAAATACTTGAGCAGTATAGTCATAACTATGTGGCGGATCTTAGTTCGATGGCTCGATGATAAGCAGCGAGCACTGCGTCGTTGACTAATTGCTCAATGCCGCCCTCAATCAATTGGTTAATCGCAGCGGCAGTTGTGCCGCCTTTTGACGTTACTTGTGTTCGCAACTCTTCAAAGCGAAGAGGGCTTTCACTCGCCATGACACTTGTTCCAAGCATGGTTTGTTTAACCAATATATACGCTATTTCGTCGGTGAGGCCTAAATTTTTCGTAGCGTTTACGAGCATCTCTTCTATTAGTAAAAAATAAGCAGGTCCGCTGCCCGAGATAGCGGTGAGTTTATCCAGGTCATCTTCATCCTTCACTTGAACGAGAACACCAGTGGATTCCAATATAGCGGTGATTTGCGTGATTTGCTGAGGCGTGACAAACGAATTAGCATAGTATCCAATGACGCCCAAGCCGACTGAGACGGGTGTATTTGGCATAGCTCTTACGATGGGCATGTTGTTGCATTGCAGGTGTTGTTCTATGGTGTTTGTCGTTATCCCTGCGGCAATGGATACAATCAAGGGTTTATGGTCTTTTTCTATTATAACATCCGCTATTTCCGTGCATATACTTGAAATGACGTTGGGCTTGGTGCATAAAAAAATAATATCCGCATGCCTTGCTGCTTCGCGATTGTTTTTTGCAATGGGGAGTGGGGTGGAGCGTGTGCCATTATGCAAGCTGGGACTGGAAACAATGATATGGTCTTTTTGTAATGGATTGGCAAGCAGGGCGCCGTTTACAAGAGCACGTGCCATATTCCCAAATCCGATAAAGGCTGTTTTCTGGATTTCGTTCATTGATTATTCATTCCGATGAGACCCTCATCCGCCCTGCGGGCACCTTCTCCCCAAGGGGAGAAGGGAGGGATCTTTAGCTCTCATCCCCTTCGAGGAAACTACGCAGCTTCTCGGAGCGCGAGGGATGGCGTAGTTTACGCAATGCTTTCGCCTCGATCTGGCGAATGCGTTCACGTGTGACATCAAATTGTTTGCCGACCTCTTCCAATGTATGGTCAGTGTTCATTTCAATACCAAAACGCATGCGCAACACTTTCGCTTCGCGCGGGGTCAGCGAGTCAAGCACATCCTTGACCACGCCACGCATCGAAGCATGCAGCGCGGCGTCAGCCGGTGCCAGCGTGTTCATGTCTTCGATGAAATCGCCGAGGTGCGAATCGTCGTCGTCGCCTATCGGTGTTTCCATCGAGATCGGCTCTTTCGCGATCTTCATGATCTTGCGGATTTAGTCCTCGGGGATCTCCATGCGCTCGGCCAGCACCGAGGCATCGGGCTCGAAACCAAACTCCTGCAGGTGCTGGCGGC
>DNVL01000069.1 GCA_003507515.1 Legionella sp. | reverse complement strand
CAGAGACAGACGCTTGCAAGCGAGCAAGTGCATCGTAAAATAAATAACGCGTTTTGCCGGCCACATCTGTTTCAGATATCAGCTGACCCGCGTCATCATAACGATACCTTATAGTGCCGTAGTCATGCGTCAGATCCAAGCGTTGCGTACTCAACAACAAACGACTTTTATCATAAATCGACATCGTTTTTAGGCCATTGGCATCGGTTTTTATCACGCGCTGATGGGTATCATCGTATTCAATGGTTTGTGTATGGTGTTGATTGTCCATCGTCTGGATCAGGCGACCTAAGCCGTCATATAGATAATGCGTGGTGCTCAAACCGGTAGGCGTCATGCTGGATTGTTCAACCAGCTGCCCTGCCGCGTCAAATCGACTATAGGTTCGGGTTGCATCAGGTGTGGAGAGACCTGCACCGCTTACGTCTACCTGGGTGTAATGGATGGCCTCACTCAAGCTGCCTCGCCAATCGTAGTGATAATCCACAAGGCTTACAGCCTGTTGAGATTGCAGTTGACCCCATGCCATCAGTTCGTCCAGACTGGACGTAGGCCGCGTCCATCGCGACAGCAGATAAGAGCGACTATTGATACGGCTCCCATTCGCATCATATCGATGTTCTGTAACCGCGCCATCCGGCGTTATTTCAAACCGCAGATGGCCTTGGTCATCATATAGAAACTGCATAGTTTGGGGTTTGATGGGCTGGTGGTTGCCATCAAAGGCTTGATAACACGTTTCACTGAGCAGGCGGTGCTCACTATCATAAGTGCGCTGTGTGACCTCGCCCGTAGGCGACTCAACGCGTACGCAATCGCCTTGTTCATTATAAGCAAATTGCCAATGTTGATTTCCCTCTGTGATGGAATCGAGGCGTTGGCCATCGTAGTGGTAGCGAATGTGAAAATGCTCAGGTCCATCCATGCCCGTTAAGCGGGCGTCAGCATCGTAATAATACGTCCAGGATTCACCTAGTCCGTTGGTCACCATGGTCTTGCCTACTTGATAGTCATAAATCGTGGTTCGCCCTTCTCCATCCATCAGTCGTTTGATACGCCCTTGTGCATCATAATCTAAATGCAGGCTTGTGCCGTCCGTTTGCCGAATACCACTTAACACGCTTGAATCACCGACATAATCGTAAGCGACCCAGTAGGTCTTGCCATCCCCGAGATCGCGCACTACTCGATTTAAACGATGGTGCGCATCATAGTCATAGTGTAAGTGATGCACCGTCTAGCCTTCGCTTTGAAACGTTACATCGCGCAACAAGCCTTCGCTAAAAGACCAGACGATGCGTTGCTTATCACGGTTATCGGTCACTGTGATCAACTGCCCGTTTTGATAACCCAATTGCAACGCATGTCCGTCACAATCTGTTAAACACGTTAACTGGCCATTTGTATTGTAGTGACACGCCGTTTGGCCCACGCCTTCGCGATAACGCCAACTGGCGCCATCAAATGCCAATCGAGCCGTACTGCCGTCTTCGGGCAAATAGGCATGTTGACGCGGATCATACACAAACCGACTGACGTGCCCATCTTCATCCGTTCGGTTGACGACAGAACCGTCTGTGTTCGCTGGTCCCTCAAAGGCAAGGCGCGTGTCTGTGTTAAATCGCCACGCCTCCGCATCACGCGAATTATAGCTTTGAAATAAATCCAAGCGTGTACCAAAATCTGCTAAAAAACCATCCGACTGCTTCAGTACCACATTGCCAGTTGCCGCATTCACAGCCAAAGACACCCCGCCTTGCCCAAGGCCTGCTGCGCCCTTCGGCCCATAACGACCCAGTTGACCGAGTGATGAACCGTGCAATCCCAATCCTATGCCTGTGAATATTTGCGTCATGCTTACGTCCTATAGAGGGTTGTGTTAATTCATCATTCCATCATCGTTAAATTCAGAAATGATGATCTGCAAAGGAATGGTCACTGCTTCAGAATCCCCGCCGACGACCGTATTTGCATGAAACGTCAGCTGGTATACTTGACCTGCTGCATCTTTTGGCACAACACCATCAAGCACTACCGGATTTAAGGAAGAAAAAGACAACCAAGGAGCAGCAGGTTCGATTTTATCCAGGATGAGTCTTAAGTTCCCGTCTGCTGTTAAATCAGTAATGTTTTCACGGAAATCATAGTAAAACGGCGCTCCCGCTTCCCCTGTTAACTGCATGTTTTGTGCAATGATTGGCTTTTTATCCAAATCGAAAGCCACGGGAATTTGAATGGTTAAAGGCTGTGAATCACCACCTGTGTTAGACGTCGCGATTAACGTCACTTCCTTTGTCTGGCCTGCATCGGACGACGAAGGATGACCTTGCAACAAGGCTGGACTTTCTGTATTCAGGCTTAGCCATGAAGAGCCGCCCCTGTCTGAAGCCATACGAAAATGAATGGGGTTGGTCATCATGAAACCAGGAGAAGCTTCCATTAATTCCATTAAATCCAAACGATAGTCACGATCAGGCGTCGCACTCGCAAGGCTATAATGCTGTTTGAAAACAGGCGTGTCATGTGGATTGTTAGCGACGTTGATGGTTAACGCTTGTGGAAGGCTGCTTTGGTCACCATTTGTAGCAAAAACCGTGAAAAAATAAAGACCTGTTCGAGTGGGAGAGCCAACAATCGCATCGGTACCCGGGTCATAATACAGACCGTCCTGAGAGGCCGGTGTAACGATCAGACGTGTGGGTGCAGGTAGCGATGCAACGACCTCATCAAATCGCTGCCCCGGATCAGGGTAAGACCCAACAGAAGGCGCGTCACCATAGACAATAATGGGGCCTTTTCCCTTCGTTAGGGCGGCAGATCCGTTCGTATAATTGTATTTATTTACATCAACATAAAAGCGCAGGGTGCAGCTTTGTTTAAATGTTAACGTAAATAAATCAGAGCAGGCATCCTCTCCTTCATACATTCGCACAAGACCACTCGGAAATTCACGCGCCCCGCCCGCAACGACTTTATTCGGCAAGTGACTATAAATGTCCCAGGTAAACGTGACTCGGTAGTTGATTTCAGGCTTGATGATATTGACAAACGGCAACAAATGAAACTTAAAATCTGAATGAACCAACGCTTGTTGACTTGGGAGCGATTCAATGGTCAAGGGGCGTTTAAAGAATTCAACCATGTAGGCCGACGTGCCACTGGCCAGCGCACCATTCGACAACAAGTATCCAGTAATAAGAAACAGGATGAGCGCGCAGATTCCATTGCGTTTAACGCGGTATTTTTCCTGGGACTTCACAACAACCTCTCATTTCCATTGACCCTCATCATTTTCGACAGGATGATAGTCAATCGACAGAGTGTCGTCAATTAGCAATGTTTGTTCTCTTTATTGTTATTTTATACCATTTGTGGCTTCTCGTGACGCAATCGCACCATAGATACTCGATTTACATCAAATGCCTGTGGTGTTATAAACACGCCTTTCATGCATACAGAAAATATCATGCGTAACGGATTTTCACTCATTGAATTATTAATGGTTCTCGCTATGACGAGCATCCTGGCCGCAATCAGCTACCCCAATTACCGCGACTACATCACGCGCGCACACCGCACTGAAGGTAAAACAGCACTCCTAGACTTGGCCTGTCGCATGGAGGACTACTATTCAAAACATCAGACTTATCAAACCGCCACCATCGGCACAGGAAACAAGACTGATGTTTTAGGTCAAAGCCTGTCAGAAACGCGTCAGTATACGCTATCGATTGCGCGCGCCACAGATGAAACGTATCTTTTAACAGCAACAACCAGAACGCTCACGCAAGACGTACCGTGTCCAGAGCTCACCTTAAACCATTCCGGTGCCAAAGGCCCGGGCGGTGGCATCGTACCCTGTTGGTGACATCAACGCAGGTAACTTAATACAAATGAATCAGTTGCGTGTGAATATCGACGATAAAATAACGTCTAAACACTTGGAAGGAATCAATCACTGGCCACTGCTCTACCTTTGTACCCATGCGAAACAATTCCGCTTTAAAAATAGGTCGGTAGTAGTGTTTAATAAAAGGCTTGATCTCGGAAGGATGGTTGAAGTTTTTCACCAATGCCGTTGATTTTTCAGCCAAATGAGACAAATTAACCCGTTCTAAAACCTGGGTTGTTTCCGGCAGGTCATCTGATGCTGACGATTCAATCCACTTTAATAATACCGTGCGGGGTTTAATGCACAGCAATTGATGGCCTTGCTGAATACTCGGTTCCATCACGATAATCTGATCGTGCAATTCAAATTTAAAACAACATAGAAAATCTAAAAAGCTGCCTTCAATCCCTTCGCACACGTCTCCACCGAGCGCGCGGGTTATTTCATGCTGAAACATCATCGGGAACAGTCGCTCGATTTCATTGAGCGTTTCTTCTTCTGTTTCCTTCCTGGCTAAAGTGTAAGCCGTTGGATCCCGTCGCAGTAAACGAAGACTAGGGAAATCCATGTCGGGCAATTGTGTTTCAAGAAACGACAAAAACGCTGTCGTGGGCTTTAAAACAATAACGTCCGATTCATTCTGTTGCATGCGTCTCTCCTTAAACTAACTCCTCCTGAGTACAAATTACAAAGCGACATCACCCCATCATATTTGATGGACAATTAGTATATCACTTATTCAAATTGAAGCGCAATATGCCCCTTCACTTTTTTGCACGAACTCGCTAGTTGTCAACAGCCCTATATAAAAAGCATCCAGAGTAGTAGAATGATCGACAAGAGAAACGTTTCAGGCCCATCATGCCATCCCCCACTCACACATTCAGCCAACGATTGCTCGACTGGTTTGACCAGCACGGGCGAAAAGATTTGCCTTGGCAACACCCACGCAGCGCTTATCGCGTATGGATATCAGAAATCATGTTGCAGCAAACGCAGG
>DNVL01000247.1 GCA_003507515.1 Legionella sp. | reverse complement strand
TGCGTCGCGAGCGTGAGGAGTCTGTCTCGTCGTGACAAGATCAAGTCAATAAATTCAGCGCATCGCTCCGGTATGCAGGCGCTAACGAAGCCTTCTATGATGTGATCCGGCAGCAGGCATATTTTGAAGATGGCTTGATTGACTTCCTGCCTAAATTGTGGGGATATTTTGAGTGTTGAATCAACAATGCGACTGGTTGGATGTCGTACTCTCCTTTTTACATAGTCGAGCCAGTTGAAGGTGAAAAAATGCGTTGGGTAGGGGAGTGTGGACAGTAGGTCGTTTTCCATGTTGTGGAGCCCACGATGCCCCGGCGCGCGACTGGAAAAGGATAGGTTCCCATCAATTTTGATCACCCTGTTTTGATTATCCAGTCCAATATTGCCATTTTTCAGGTCAATTTCTTCGACGAACATGGCGCACATCAGGGCTTGCCCCAGCCCTGTGTAGGTGCCATTTTCAAAATTTAGCGCCTCGTTTTTCGGCAACTGACGGTATGCTAACGCTTCTTCAGACAGGATAAAATAATCGTGTGAGTCTGGATTCTGAGCCACGCGTGTTTCGGGTTGATGGGGGATGATTAAACGAAAAAACTCTTGCGCTAATAGTTCGCGTTGGGCACTGTCTTTTTGCATAAAGGAAACCCGCATGCTGCGGTCCTCAGCCGTCCCCATCGCTTTGCATATCCAGTTTTTTGTGGAGCCATGGACCGTTCCCCGCGTCACATGGTGTGACATCCTAGCGCTTGCTTGAACAAGCGTTCGATCGGGCGTGAACTGGTTTATGTGAGTTAACAGCATTGATCGTCCTTAAACAAATTCATGCGCATTATGCGCCTTTATTTATTTGATTGTAGACTATGAGATCAATTTTGCCAGCGGGTATGCATTGACGGCGCGCGCTTCACCTAAATTGTCGGCTTAGCTGAAGGGCCATTTCCAATGATTGTTCGTAATTTAACCGTGGGTCCACCAAGCTTTGATAGGCTTGTTTCAGATCAGCGGCGGTTAACCCGCGTGCGCCTNNGATGCATTCGGTGACGTTTTCGCCGGTTAATTCAAAGTGCACGCCGCCCAAATGGCTACCCATCTCGTGGTGCAGGGTGACGGCTCGCTGAAGCTCGGCTAAAATTGTATCAAAATGGCGTGTTTTCAGCCCATCTGGTGTGGACTCGGTATTGCCATGCATGGGATCGCATGACCAGGTGACGGGTATGGCGTGGGTTTTAATGGCATCAATCAGCGGGGGCAAGTGTGTGTCGATAGCCTGGGCTCCCATGCGGCTAATCAGCAGAATTCGGCCTTCTTCCCGTTGTGGATTGAGCGTTTGCAAGATGTCAACAAGCCATTCCGGGGTTGCACTGGGACCCACCTTGATACCCATCGGATTTTGCACCCCACGCAAGCATTCCACGTGGGCACTGTTCATCTGGGCTGTTCGCATGCCAATCCATGGCAGGTGTGTGGATAGGTTATACCACTTGCCATCTTGCAGCTGACGCGTGAGCGCTTGTTCGTAAGGCAGATGCAAGGCTTCATGGGAGGTGAAAAAATCCACTTTATGAAGGCTGCTGTTTTGCAGGCCATCGATGGATTTGAGAAAGTCCATCGCATCAGCGATTGAACGAAGAATACCGTGGTATTCGTCCGCCTGTTGGGAGTGTTCTATAAAACGCAGATCCCATTGTTGTGGATGGTGCAAATCAGCAAAGCCTCCATCTAACAGGGCGCGAATAAAATTCAAGGTCATCGCCGCACAGGCATGGCCTTTCAGTAATAAGGTCGGATTCGGCGTGCGAGCGGATAATGTAAACGCAGGCGAGTTGACTAAATCACCCCGGTAGCTCGGCAACGTCACGCCGTCAATTGTCTCGTATTCAGCCGATCGCGGTTTGGTGTATTGTCCTGCAATGCGTCCTACGCGAATGATGGGTTTGCGCAGGCCGTGTACCAACACCAGGCTCATTTGCAAGAGTATTTTAAGTTTATTGGTGATGATGTCTGATCGACAGTCAGCGAATGACTCCGCACAATCGCCGCCTTGTAAAATAAAAGCATCTCCTCGGCCAGCTCGGGCGATCGCTTGTTTTAGTTTTTTTATTTCACCGCTGGTGACCAGCGGGGGGCGCAGGCTTAATTGGCTTAAGGCATGCGTGAGTGCTGCCTCATCGGGGTAGATGGCCGCTTGTTGGCAGGGATGTTGTAGCCAGGATTGCGGCGACCATGTGCGCATAAGGAATCACTTGATGTCTTAACATGCGACTGATTATGCAATGTTGAGGCAGATTCCGCAAGGTGCCGTCAATAAATAATGGCCTATCCCCCTTGAATTTTTCAGGTTAGCCCCCAAATAGATTAAATCAGCAATTGTGGAGTGGTTGAAATGACAAAAAAGCCAGTAAAAGATTGGAAGAAATTTAAAGAAGAAAACGCAGTGCAAGTTGAGCCGAGTGTGGATGTTGTCGAGCCGGATGTCCTAGAGCGTGGCGCACTAGATCATCCCACGTATCTGGACATGGAAGAAAAATTAACCTTGGCGGAACAAAAGGCGCATGAAAATTGGGAAAAATCAGTGCGTGCCTTGGCGGAGTTAGACAACATTCGTCGACGTGCAGAACGAGACGTTGAAAATGCACATCGTTATAGCTTGGAAAAATTCAGTGCAGCATTGTTGCCGGTGGCAGATAGTTTGGAACAAGCCCTGCAATTGGCTGAGAAAGATGCGGATGCGAACATGCGTGAAGGCCTTCTGCTCACCATACAGCTGTTGGTCGGTGTGCTGGATAAGTTTGATGTTAAACAATTGGATCCATTGGGTGAGGCGTTCAATCCCCAAATGCATGAGGCCATGTCCATGCAGGATTCGGCTGATGTCCCCCCGAACACGGTTTTGATGGTATTCCAAAAAGGGTATACGCTTAATGATCGTGTGATTCGTCCGGCTCGCGTCATTGTATCCAAAGAAATAACATCATGATGCCTTGAAATAGTAATTTATACCCCCATATTCATATTATTGACAGAATAACCCATCCAGTGGAGCTTAAAAAAATGGCAGCAATTATCGGAATAGACTTAGGTACAACCAACTCATGTGTTGCGGTGATGGAAGGCGGCAAGCCTCGCGTTATCGAAAACAGCGAAGGCCATCGTACAACCCCATCTATCGTGGCATACACGAATGATGATGAAATTTTAGTGGGCCAAGCGGCTAAACGCCAAGCGGTCACCAATCCAGATAAAACCTTGTTTGCCATTAAACGTCTGATTGGTCNNAAAAGACATCAAAATGGTGCCTTACAAGATTGTGAAGGCTGACAACGGAGATGCTTGGGTTCGTGTGAAAAATGACGACAAAGCGCCACCGCAAATTTCAGCCGAAGTGTTACGTAAAATGAAAAAAACGGCGGAAGATTATTTAGGAACAGACGTCACGGAAGCTGTGATTACGGTTCCGGCTTACTTCAATGATTCACAACGCCAAGCCACAAAAGATGCAGGTCGCATTGCAGGGCTTGATGTGAAGCGGATTATCAATGAACCGACTGCCGCAGCGCTTGCTTACGGGATGGATAAAAAAAGAGGCGATTCCGTTATTGCCGTATATGACTTAGGCGGCGGTACAT
>DNVL01000255.1 GCA_003507515.1 Legionella sp. | reverse complement strand
GCTTGCTTTGGATAATGCCAAGGCTTCTGTTGAATCATAGCTTTCAAAACGCTGACCTATCCGTTCGATGAACGCATAGCCATACGTGAGTGCTTCTTCTGGAACCGTGACCCATTCACATCCCTCAATAAAGACCGCTTCATTTGTTGACGATAGGTTAGCGGCCGATAAAAAATGGTGTCCTGTACCATCGGTCTTCGATCGAGCACCGGCGGTGACGAGAATAACAGGCCTCCGCGTTTTATAAGCAGATTGAAGCATTGCAAGCATCGCATGCATCGTCAATGATTCTTCGCGCTGTAAATCCAATTGCAATGTGACGAGCGTGCCATCTTCTTTTAATAACGTAATGCCAGCCAAGTCGGGTGCGTCATTGTAAGGATAAAGTCCTGAAAGAGGTCCTAATTCTGTGATGGAAATACCAATCACGGTGCCTTGAATGGGCGAGCCGAATGCGCGTCCTGTGATGGAAGGGCGAGGATGTATCATCACTTCAGTGATTAAATTGCCCTGCGCTTCATCCGCCTCATAATCGATTTCAACGGGTAATATACGGGTCACTGCATCACGCAACAGACTCAGTTGGCCCAGTCGCTTATGCGCCATGGTGATGTCGCCGTCCAAATTTTTAATAAAAAACGCTTGCGTTGCATTCCCTGCATGCACGGCTTGAATAATGACCTCAACCCATCCATCATCTCGGATTTGCAATGTCTGAACCAATCCTCTAAATGTTGCCATGCCACTCTCCTTATTTTATTTATTTCCACCCGCGCTATCAAAAAACCATATGGTGGTTTCAAGCTTCTGTGATTTATTTAAAAGACTGTTGGTGGTCACGGTAAAGTCACCGTTGATGACAATCCCTGCTGCAAAAATGTCGGCTGTTGTGACGGTTAAATTTAATGTCCCTACGCCTGAAAAATTACTAGGCAATACAAACGGGGTCGATTGTGTGCCTGAAATCAAGGCGGCAATCTGAGAGGGATCAAGATGAGCACAACACGCGTCACTCGAGGTAAAGTTCCCCGCTTGTGCTGTAAATACAACCGTGCCATCCGGATTCATTTGCGGTGTTAGAAAAATGGGTCCTGAAAACGAGAGATTGGGATCAGGCCAGCAATCCACATGCACATCAAAATCACCGCTCGCCCACAGATGTCCTTTTGCCTCACCATGCTCACCTGGATCAGACAGTGCAATGTTTAAATGGTTGAGTGTGATGTCGTAGCCATCCACATGCCGGTTACCTAGGTTATTTGTGGTAATGGGCCCAATTAATCTCATGGCTTCCACTGCTGAAATAGCCAGCGCAAACCCGGTGGTTTGAGAGAACACATTGGGCGTATCGCAAACGGTTCCATCCGCAAGCGCTACCAATTGCAAGGCTAACACTTGTTGGTTTACCGTAGTTGGAATAAAAGTGGTCAAATCAATATGGGTTGGGTCAGTCGGAGGCTGTGGCATAAAAACCGGAATGGTAAAGTCACTTGCGAACGAAACCAATCGACCTTCAATCATGGTTTTGACTTGGGCGTGATTTGGAAAATCCTGTTCTTGAACGGGAAAGGTTTGGAATTTAGCGGCTATTTGATTGGCTAATATTGTTTTTGCAAACGCATCGTAAATGCTGGCACTGGCAAAAGTGATAGTGACATCGGATGCTTGGACATTATTGGTGAGTATTTTGATAAATCCATCACCATGCTGGACGTTGATGGCAACGTTGACCGTCATGTCGGTATTCATATAAAAAGCTGTGGCCAGGCCTTGAATTTGAAAATGCCCTGGCATCACAAGAATGACGTGATTTTGATCTGGAACTTGAGCGGTTATCATGCCTCTAAAACCTGGACTTCCCATCACATCATTATAAATATCGGTTGTCACGAGAACTGTTGCATCTGGACCGGGTGGCCAAGGTACATTGGTTTGTACATTATGGCCTAAAGAAGGATTTGCTGCGTAAAGGGCATCGATGCGTGTTTTGACCAATTCAGGTGTTAACATGATCTCGCCACCTGAGACCACCAAATTCAAGCTGTCCGCGGTGACCGAAGGGAATGTCATGAGTAATTTGGGCGGCGTGCTGGAATCTTTGAGAAAGTTTCCTGGAAGATCAAAGTTAAGAAGATAACTAATTTTATCGAGATCGGGCAACTCATTGATTTTAACATCCAGATCCATTTGCAAATGAATGCTCAAGCCTAAATCAACGGGTGTTAACGTCAAGGTCGAGGGATGGGTTTCCGTGTTGGCAGGTTTTGCTGACACAGTCGCTGTATAGCCATTAATGGGTACATTTTCCCAATGTTGCGATAGATTAACCCCCGCAGTATCTGATTCTGATAATGCAGCTTGCAAGGTCTGCGTTAAGGTTTCAACAGGCAATTCTAAAATATATTTATAACAAGAAGTAAGCGACACTGACGATCTCCTTACGGCGGAAAGCGTATTGCGTTAACCCAGTGCATTTTTTTTTCACCCCGTTTGTATTGTTCATAAATACTGCGAGGATAGAAAATCAATGCGCCTTTTGAATATCGCTCAAATTCAGCCAACTTTTTTAACAATGGATGTGTGTCTTTATATAACCGTAGTTCGCTAATGGTTAAGGCGTCAGGTGCTGTATCCGGTTTTTTAGGCAAGCGTGGTATTTTTAAGCTATGAAAGACCAACTGAGCGCGTTGTTGGTTTGTTAACGGCAATACATAGTTAAGATTGTTCGAAGCAAAGTCATTTTTTAATTCCTGGGCTATCGCATCACGGCGTTTTACCAAAGAAGGCGGGAAGCGTAACGTATTCATGATGTGGTTTTTAACTTCTTTGTTTACTTGGACACCTAAGTCTTCTAGTACTAATATAGGATTAATGAGCACAAGCCGAGCCAGCTTAGGATTGGCATTTAGACGTTGGTTAATGGCACGCATGTTTTTGCGTAAATCGCGTTCGGCCTCAATGATCAAAGGATCTTCCATGGATGGTATTTTCTTCATTTTCCATATCCTTATTGACTTGCGTACACTTGCCTGTAGGTCGGGCTTTAGCCCAATCTACAGCCTTGTTTTACAACGAGAATCCCTTATTTGCAACCACCCCTGTCATGATGACCACAATGGGAATCAATAAATTTAACTTTACTGACAATCTCGCTCACTTGTTTTTCTAGTTTTTCATCATTCAACAAGGCTAGCACTTCGCGGACATTTTTACCCATGGCATGTTTTTGGGCGAGTTCAAGCAATTCATTCGCAGCATGCAGTTCATCTTTTTTAAGGTATTTTTCGGCGCGTTTCAATGCGGTTTTAGCATCCTTCATATGATTTTCTGTCAATGTGCGATCTGATTTTTCCCCTTGTGCAAACAAGCTGTAGGCTTCTTCACGATATTTGTCATACATTTTGCGAGCATGATCACGATCCGTGTCTTCAATTTTGGTTTCTGCCAATCGTTTCAGCGCACGGTCTTCATTCGTGTTAAACAGATCGATGGCCCAACGCCCAATACGGGTATGGCGTAGAAACTGATCACGTACAATGCTCGCCATTTGTTGTTCACGATTCAGATCTACTCCCATCATGCGTGAAGCGGCTGAGGTAGTGCCACAAACGCCACATTGGTCAACATTACCACCATCGCCACCTCTATAAACGAGCGAACCTGAGTCGCCGGCATTGCTGAGCCATGCTGTTGTAATTTGGTTATCGAAAGTGGCATTGCCAAAATTGTAAGGAATCGTAACGGTCGCATCAATTTCCATTACGGATGAAGTCGTGTATTCAGTCGTACGGCCTACTTTTTCAACGTTCATGCCGATTTCCGCTCTGACAGTGGAATTTGCTGTAGGTAAACTGATGTTCAGTTGATTTAATACGTTTGTAATAGGATTCATAATGGTACGATTACAGCTGCCCGCAAATAATAAACCAACGGCAGGGTGATCAGGGGTTGCGACAGAAATAATCTTGTTATGAACTTCATCAATAACAGCACTTCTTTGCATTTGTGCAATCGCACCATCCACCGTATTACCGGTCGCACCGATCATCACGAAGCGTTTGAGGAAAGCGATATCATCAGCCGGCGAGTTGCCAGCATCGAAGAGGCCAGGTTGGACTATCATTTCGCCCAAGGCGGCTGCATTTTGTCGTGCCATGACGTGATTATTACTTAAAATACATTGGGATCCATCTGTATTATCAATGACGACTGCACCCAGTGTGCCGGCAGAAGCTTCATTCGCATTTCCAATACTGATGCCAAGCGTTGCAGGCCGTTCCCGTCCGGTAAACGCTAAAGGATAAAGAGGGCCTGTTTCAACGACATCAACCTCCACATAGTCACCACCGATATACATACGGCGCGGTTGTAAACGGCTGAGTGGTAAAAAATCTGGTGACACTTTACGTGCGACATAAACAACCAATGCGGGTTCATCCATGATTTCACCGTTGACCACACGACGACCAAATGCCGCGCCAAGAATGTTGCTATCTTGTTGGAACAGTGGCAGGTGACGCGTCTTCAGCGCGCCTACCAATGCACGTGCTTTCATGTATCGGCATGCGCGTAAATCTTTGTTTAAATCCCTACTTTTTTCCATGATGTATCTCTCCTTTTATTGATGCAAAGTAAATGAACCGGTTACGTCAAATTTTAAGGGTATTCCATCCTTAATAATGGGCTGCTCAGGTACCAATGTTTCTTTCATGACATAAACAACAATGGCATAAGCATCATCTTTGGGGTTCACCTTGCCTATTCCTACGCCCTCAGCTTGATATTCATTGATAATGGCTTGCTTATGTGTTGCAAGGTACTCACGAATGCTTCCCAGATTTTTACTATCTACCATTTCATCCCTCCCCATGGGCAATACTTGATGTAATCAAACAAATCAGACAGGCCAAATGTATAAATATTCTTTGGCATCATTGATAAATAATGGTCTGCTTTTTCGATGTAGTGTTTTATTGTTTCTTTACAGGATGATATTACGCTTGCGTGGTTAAAAATGCCGTACAGTTCTTGTTGTTCATTGTTTGACAGCTGTATGCATGCAGCTAATTTTTTAAGCGGTTCACTGTCAGGAAAAAGTGTCCATGCATGGATGGCGGGCAAGGTAATGGTTCCTTCATGTAGATTGTTTTTTAATGTTTTCTGAGCACAATGTTCGTCACCTAGAATATCCATCAAATCATCCAACATTTGAAAGACCAATCCTAAATTCATACCAAATTCACGGTATATTTCTCGATGTTCATTGGATGCATTGGCTAATGCAGTCCCTGCATCAGCACAGCCTGCAAAAAAAGCGGCTGTTTTTTTAGCAATAATGCCGATGTAGGTATCAATATGCATACGGTTTTCAACTTTATTTCTGTTGAGGTATCGATCGAGTTGCTCCGCCTCGCCGTGAGCAATTTGTAGCCCTGTACTCATGAGTTCTCGTGCCAATAAGATGTCATCTCTTGATTCGGCGGAATCTAAAATTAATTTTAATCCTTGAAAAATCATGTAATCTCCGATCAACAAGGAAAGCCCTTCACCTTGTGACATCTGCAGTGTTGGGGCTCCTCGGCGTATATCGCTTTTATCGACAATGTCATCGTGGATTAAAGAAGCTTCGTGCAATAACTCAATGGCTGAGGCCAGTTTGGATTCACGGCCGCCTGTTTGCAACGGTTTATGATGAGCTGACCGGATTGATAAATTGGACAACAAAAAAATCAATGGCCTTAATCGTTTCCCCTGTTTCCACGTGAAATTATTTAAAAAGCGTATGGCTTTTATTTCAAATAGCTCGCGCTCCATCTCGCCGATGATGTCAACCACTAAGGTATAACAGAGTCTTGTTTTGAACTGTTCATCTGCTGCTGATAATTTTAGAAAATTGTTCATCCTGAACCCTATTATTGGTGCACTTCGCGTGGCGTTTCAATGAATATAAACCATTAAATCGATTTTTTAAGGGAAAATATATTGAGGATTTCCTTTGTTTCCAGAAGAAAATCCTTAGGCTAGGGATTAGGATGGGGCTGGTTTGATTAGGAAATACTTATTTTGTAGGAAAAACGTCAGAAAAACGAACATGTTGATTGGCTGTTAAAATGGCCTCTCTTTTTTTCTCTTCACCAAGACACTTATAGACCAGCATAGGGAAAACAAAACACACCACGCCAATTCCAAAAGCTATTTTGTAAGCGGGATCTGGGTTCATTAAGAGAAAGCCTAAGCATAGGACCATTAACACAATGGCCACAATGCCGGTGTAGGGCGATCCAGGCGTTTTATAAAGAAGGTCATCCACCGTGTAGCCCGCTTTGTATAGTTTTCGACGAAAATTGATTTGCGCCCAACATAGCGAAATCCATGCAATAGCGCCTGTAAAGCCAGACACGAGCAGGAGAGCAATGTATAGCGTGGTTTGTCCAAAAAAATAGGTGGCAATCAGTAGTATCCAAATGAAAATAAGGGTCACAATGCCGGCATTTTGTGGGACTGCGTTATGGTTCAGCTTTGCCAATGGAGCGGGCGCCATCCCATTGCGAGCCAATGCATTTAATGATCGAACAATCCCATACACGCCTGAGTTGGAGCACGATAACGTGGCTGTTAGTGTGACAAAGCTGGTAACTGAACCGGCCCATTTGAGTCCATAAAAATTAAGTGCTTCAG
>DNVL01000214.1 GCA_003507515.1 Legionella sp. | reverse complement strand
TTTGAGGTCTGGGGATCCGGTGTGGCCATGCGTGAATTTTTGCACAGTGATGATTTGGCAAATGCCGCTATTTTTTTACTGAATTTACCGGAAGCATCATTTCATCAGCTTCTCCATTGTCCCATCAGCGGGCCTGTCGTGAACATTGGATATGGCAAAGACCTCACGATCAGAGACTTGGTCACGTTATTGTGTGACATCGTGCAATATCAAGGGGAGGTCCAATGGGACACCTCTAAACCCGATGGCACACTGAGAAAATTATTAAACACAGAAAAAATCAATGCCACGGGTTGGCAGCCCAGCCTCAATTTTGCAGATGAACTGAAAAAAATATACAGGGATAAATTTTTAAAATGATCGATGTCATGTTTTTTTCCTATCGCAGCACGGATGCGTGGTGGCAATATTTGGCAAGTCAATTGAATTTTACAACATCCACTTGTGTGGTGAGTGACATGCGGGGTGACGGCACCATCAATATTGTCGATGATTTTTATACTCATCTTCGCCAAAATGACGCCGCCACTTTTGCCCGTACGCATCTATCGGAACAGATCTGTGATGACATCATTCGTCGTTGCCGTGTGCTGCGAAACCTCAAGAAAAAAACTGCATTGTCCATGATTTACGCCATGTGGCAAACGCTGGATGATTTGATTAAGCAGCAACAACCCAGGCTTGTGATGAGCTTTATCATTGACCGCTACGTGTTGGATGTATTGGATCGCGTGTTGCAATCCCATGGCATCCCCTTTTTAGGCATGACCGCATCCATTGTGCCGGATCAAGTGATGTTCATGGACCGCGGTCAGCTCATTCGCGTGCGCGATCCGGACGCGAGCGACATTGCCTCTGCAAGGCAACACATTGTAAACGATGCATTTACACCGGCCTATGTGAACCGCTCTAAAAAATACACCCATCGTCAATATTGGCGAACATTTTTGTTGTTTAAAATGCGGGGCTTGTATTATCAAGCACTGCGCTTTCTCAAGCGTGATCGTTTGAATTTACATTATTTAGATGCATTAAATCACCTCGATCACAAGCCCCAGTGGCGAGACTATACCGTTTTGGGATTGTTCAATGCGCATTGGGAGGAGCATCTCCAGCGTTGCCCAGTCAATAAGCGTGTATTTATCGGATTGCAACTCTTGCCGGAAGCATCGCTTGATTATTGGCTCGATGACTTGTCTTTGCTCAACAATGAGCACGTTATGTTGGAGATTTGTCAGGTTCTGGGCCGCGCTGGTTTTACGCTGTTTGTTAAAGATCACCCGTTGCAATTTGGTTTTAGACAAAGAGGTTTCATGCAGCAATTGAGGGCACTGCCGGCCGTTGTGCTCGTACCTTATGACATTCCGGCAAGCCGTTTTATTCAAGCATGTTCCGTGACGGTCACCATGACCGGCACGATTGGTTTTCAAAGTGCGGTGGCGGGAGCGTGCTCCATTGTCAGTGGTGCTTATTATTCAGATGACACGCATTTTATTCAATGCCGATCGTTGAATGACATTGCAACGCTGCCTTCAAGAATTGAAGCCTTTCAAGCAAATCATAAAGGCGATATCGCAGACGAATCGATTGATGGGTTGCTCGCGAAGGTCTTGGCCGCTAGCGCGCCAGGGGATTTATTCGGTTTCAAAGGATTTGACGTGCATCAAGCGGAGCATCGGCAACGCACGGTCACCCTGATCGAGTCGTTAAATCGTTATTTGCCCCACTTTTTAACGCCAAAAGAGCTTGCATAAATCCAGCGGTTTGAGTATTGTCATTGTTTGCTCGCAGAGCGAAGCATGCGGAAGGGTTACGATGATCAAACATGTTCTGATTGTCTGCATAGGGAACATTTGTCGTAGTCCGATTGCAGAAGCGCTTTTTTCTCATCGCTTTCAGCAAGCGTCACTGGATACGGTCACCTGCTCTGCAGGGTTGGCGGCGTTGGTTGATAAACCCGCTGATCCGGTAGGCCAGGCGCTGATGCTTGCGCGGGGGTTGGATATTTCAGGGCATCGTGCGCGTCAGATATCGCCGGACATTTTATTCGGTTCAGATCTGATTTTAACGATGACCGCTGATCAACAAAAGCAAGTAGAATTGAATTACCCGAGTACGTGTGGTCGTGTGCATCGGATAGGGAAGTGGGGATGCTTTGATGTGCCGGATCCCTTTCAACGGCCAAAGCTTGTTTTTGAGCAAGCATTGGCGTTGATTGAGCAAGGCGTTGATGAATGGTACAGGACGTTGTGGGTTTAAAACATGCTAAACAAGATCAGTCTCTTTAAGAAAATCAGTGTTACCGGTTCAACCCTCGTTTTATGCGGGTGCAGTCTCATGCCCGGCATGCAAAATCTAGAGACAGGACAAATGCGACGGCAGGTGGTGCCTGAGCGCATTGAGGTTCACCCAACGTTGATCCCGATTACACCGTCCTTGATTGCCGATCAGCGTGTGAGCACTTATTTCTATCACGTAGCACCTGCGGATGTTTTACATATCACTGTTTGGGAGCACCCTGAATTTAGCTTAGGTGAGAGCGCAGGTGGAGGCGGCTCTGGCGCACAGGGCTCATCAGGTCAATCGGGCTATTTGGTGAACTCCAGTGGTCGCATTTATTTTCCCTTGATAGGCTATGTGGATGTCGCGGATAAAACCGTTGACATGATCCGGGCCGATATCACGGCGCGTCTAAAAAAATACGTGCCCAATCCGCAAATCAATGTCCGCGTTGCTGATTTCCGTGGCCAGAAAGTATATGTCTTGGGTGAAGTATCAAAAGTAGGATTCTTGCCGATTAATGATCAACAACTCACCATAGCTGACGCACTCGCCCTGTCCGGGTGGCTCGATCCGCAAGCCGCAGACCCTCGCTATATTTACATTATACGGGGTAATTTTACATCCCCTCAAATTTTTTGGCTGGATGCAAAAACGCCGGATAGGTTATTATTGGCCGAGCGCTTCAGTCTGCAGCCTCGCGACATTTTGTTCGTATCATCCGCTCCTGCTACACGCTGGAACCGTGTGTTGAATCAATTGTTGCCAACCGTGCAAACCGTATGGTTTACCAAATCAATTGTTGACCAGTTATAAACGTTTAAGACCAAGGATGTTATGAGCCATATGATAGGTAATCAGCTAATGGGTAAGCAGGCCAATGCACATGAGGGGGACGCGATCGATGTGTTGGCTATTTTAAGTCAAATCTCACAGAACAGATGGCTGATTCTCGGCGTCACGTTGGTTGCTGTTTCATTGGGTGCTTTCTATGCATCACGACAAATACCCCAATATCGATCGGATGTGCTACTGCAAATTGAAGTGGCTCAATCATTGGGGCAAACAGGCGGGGCGCAGCAATTTATGATGCGCTCGCCTACCGGAGACGCCACTTCTACGCAAATTGCTTTAATGAAATCACGCTTTATTCTAGAGCCTGTGATTCAATCATTAGGACTGGATATCAGCGTCAGTCCTAAAAAAAGCGGGATGTTCAGTTGGCTCAGCGCATTGAGAAAAAAAACAATTCAAGTCAAACGATTTAAAGTGCCTCGTCATGCGATCAATCACGCATTTACCTTGGTGTATGATAAGCCGGGCCATGTGAGTGTCTATGACTCAGCAAGTCATTTATTAACTCAGGGGGCCATTGGTTCACTAATAACAAATGCCGACAAAAGCATTCAGTTGCAAGTTGACAGCATCATCGCCCCTATTGGAACTGAGTTTTCATTGATGAGACGCTCTGATTTGCCCATTGTTAATGCATTGGCTCAGCAATTAACCATTAATGACTTGCGCAGCGCGGGACGTCAAAGCACCGGGATACTGGCGCTCTCATTAACGGGTGTCGATCCAGAACGGATTGTCAATATATTGAACTCTGTTGCAAAAATTACGCAACAGAAAGATGCACAAAAAAAATCACAAGAAGCCGCTCAGACTCTCGAGTTCTTATACCATCAACTGCCCATTACCAAAGGGTTACTAGAGCAAGCTGAGACCGCGTTGAATCGATACAAGGCGAAAGCCGGTCAATTCGACATTAAAATGCGCGCTGAATTTCTTTTTAATCAGCTATCCAATTTTGATAAACAACTGGGTAAATTGCATATCAAAAAAATTGATATGCAACAACATTACACAACAGAGCATCCGATGCTGATGGCCTTGGACACGGAAATAAAGGCCATCAAAGGGCAACGCAAACAACTGGAAAACAGCTTGAAAACACTTCCAGCAGCCGATCAAATTGCCGTTAATTTGATGCGCGATGTAGAAGTTAAAAAGACATTATACTTGATTTTCCTCAGTAAAATTCAAGAACTAGAAGTAATTAAAGCAGGCACCATCAGTAGCGTGCACATTCTATCTTTTGCCAAGTTACCCGATGCACCACTGCCTGGCAAATCTGCCATGATTTATACCTCCAGCATCCTTTTAGGCTTGATATTCAGTGCCCTGATTATTCTAATTCGTCGATTACTCTCGCCTCGTGTAGACGACCCACATTGGGGTGAGAAACACTTTAATCTAGCGAATCTGGCCATTATCCCTTATTGCGATGAGCAAACGAAAAACACAACAAGTTTTACAGAAAACGTCCTGCAAGAGATGCCTTTATTGGCGCATTCCAACCCACGCAACTTATCTATTGAATCATTACGGAGTTTGCGCACGAGTCTGCAGGTAACGCTCACTTGTGCCAGCAATAATATGATTGCAATTCTAGGGGTGTCACCGGGGGTTGGTAAAAGTTTTGTGTCGGCAAATTTGGCCTATCTTCTGGCGGCAGGCGGCAAGCGTGTTTTATTAGTGGATGGGGATTTACGCCGAGGAACCTTGCACAAATACATGAATAGACCCTTCACACCCGGTTTAGCAGAGGTCCTCAATAAAACCGCAACAGTTGACATTGCCGTGACAGGCACATTGCACGAGAATCTCGATTTTATACCCAGGGGTGCATACCCGAGCGATCCATCTGAATTGCTCATGAGAGACTACTTTAAGACGTTAATGCACTCCTTATCTGAACAGTACGATGTGATTATAATCGATACCGCCCCCGTATTGTTGGTGACCGATGCTGTTTTAATCGGTGCCGTCTCCGCAACCAACTATTTGGTGATGGGTGCTGGTGCCCATCAACCCAGCGATGTTGAAATGGTATTGAAACGATTAGCGGGTTCTAGCGTTCAAGTACAAGGAACTATTTTTAACTTTTACCGTTCTGAATCCATGAAACATTCATACGGTCAATACGGTAAATACGGTAAATACGGTAAATACGGTAAATACCATACCTACTATACCCGAACTGATTGAGAGCCCTATGCCATTCTCAGTTTAATTGCTGTAGAATCCATCTTATGAAAATTCCCTTAACTGAAGCTCAAAAAAATCATCTTGAAGTACAGCATAAATGTGAGCGCGATGGCCGCATCCGTGATCGCATAAAAGCTGTTTTATTGAATGATAGAGGGTGGACGTACAAACAAATTGCTCAAGCTTTACTAATCCATGAAACCACGGTGTGGGGGTATTTGTGTGATTATTTACGGGAAGAAAAATTAAAACCAAGTGGCGGTGGTTCAAAAAGCAAATTAGACGACCAAAAAACGAGTGAATTGATTTCTCATTTGGAAAAAAACACGTATCCATCGACAAAAGAAATCATTGAGTACGTTACGCTGACTTATAAGGTAACCTATACACAGCAGGGTATGTATGACTGGCTATCCCATCATCGATTTTCCTATAAACAGCCAAAGGGTACACCTGCAAAAGTTAATGTAGAACGTCAAGCTGAATTCATTAAAAAATATGAAGAATTAAAGGCAACGCTTAATTCAAATGAATTGATTCTTTTTATGGACAGTGTTCATCCAACCCAGGAAACAAAAATTACTCGAGGCTGGATTAGAACGGGCGTAGAAAAGCTGATAGCCACTGTGGCTGGGCGGAAGAGGCTTAACATAACAGGCGCTATTGATTTAAAGACCATGTCAGTGTTGACTCGTGAGTATGAAACAATTAATGGAAGCTCCACGACCCATTTTTTAAAAGCCATAGAAGCAGCCAATCCAACCGCAACTAAAATTCATATTATTGCCGATGGAGGCAGCGCTCATAGGTCCCATGAAGTCGCTTTATTTTTGTCACAACCCAATGCTGTTAATCGTGATTATTTGAAAAACAGTTATGGCATTGAATTGCCAGGAAAAAATACGGTCTTAACAAAAAAAATGAAAAATGCATTGGCTTTAATTTTGGAAAAAGAAGTTTTACTTTTTGAAAATATAGCGATTCTTGATACCGATAAATTAACAGCGGGTCAACTGTTAAATTCACTGAAATCACCGCCACCACACCCGAAATTTGTGATGCATATTTT
>DNVL01000015.1 GCA_003507515.1 Legionella sp. | reverse complement strand
TCCCATGCGCTACAACTCAACGCGTCATTGGAGAACGTTTATCGGCATCTAACCAGTATCAAACTATCCAAGGCAAAGAATCGAATGCATTGCAGTCAAACATAGACAATGCATTTATCACCAATGACCAGACCGCAGCGTTCGATGAAATAAGAGCCGTTTTGCAGCGTCAATATCACGACAAAAACCAACTGCGCGTTGATTTTTCAACCGCTGACATGCCACTAAATACACGGCCATTGAATGATCACCAACGCGGTGTATGCCGTCAAAGCGAGTTTTATTACCATTGGCTTGCATTAAAACAGAACTCACGGTCACAAACCGATTATTGTTCTAGTCTAATGGCCGTACTCAACAATAACAACACGGCAACTTGGATCCCTGATCCAGAACAAAAAGATGCACGTGAAACAGAGATTCATTTGTTACGTGCAGCCTTGTGGCCTGATCGTATCAATCCACTCAACGCGTTTTATGCAGGTGAGGCACGGCCGCTCGACGACCAACCTAGATTAGGCGATGTACATGCATTCATGATTCAGCTGCTTATCCAAGAATTAAGCCTCTACAGCCCTGTGCCTTTTGAAGGCAGAAAGCCAAAGCTCACGCCACTAGAATATGATTTTATGGTAGGAAATTACAGCACGCTTCTCGCTAACGCGCTCGTCGATGCATATGGAAATGACAATCAGAGCAATGCTACACTCATCATCCAAGCATTAAACAACCCAGATATCCAGGACGACCAAAGAAGCCTTGAGCATAAAATAAGGCTTATTTCAGACATTAAAAACAGTTTGCTTGATGAGTGCGCGGGTATGAGGGTTCCTTTTCAAAATTATAAAAACGCCTGCGTGATTAATTTATTAATAAACCAACGTAGCGTCACGCGAGACCAGTTGTTTGAGCAATTGGATGCACTCCAGCTGAATTTAACCATCGCATTGCATGCCCTTTTCAACCAACGAATCGATCAAATCAAAGCCGACCATCCAAACAAGACGGTGTGGCATACGCTTCGAGCGGAGATGACGCCACGGCTCCTCATGTCCCCTGATTTAGGCCCACTGATTATCGAGCAATTAAACCGCCTGGATGAAGCCAGCCAAAGCTCATTGCCTTCATCATACTGGGGCACACCGGCAAAAGTAGAGGCCGCGGTGCGAGCACTGCATGCCGCGTTATCTGAAGCCCCCGCAGGCCAGGATCCAACGCCTTACTTGTACCGGTCTTTATTCAATAGAGCAGATGGAAGCCTATACCATGCCTTTTCAAGCCATCGCATGCCTTTTTTTACCAAAGCAGGCGATCCAACCCGTGCCATATTGAACATGAGCTTGAACTATGCGAGACAGCGGCTTGAACATTTAGCGGGCACGGCCGTGGGTGACAGCCTGCTGCTGCAAATCGATCGTTTAGAGCGTGATACGCATCATTATTGGCCCTGGTGTTATAATAGCCAGAAGAAACTGGACGCTATTCTGGATGCGATGATTCAATTGCAACCGGATGTAAAACCCATTGCAGCAAACGTGCTGATCGATGCCATCCAACAAGAGAGTGGCTTAAAGACGGCGTTGAATATGCATCGATTCTTCCAGAGTGCGGCGCCAACCTCTACGTTAAAGGCGATTCAAGACGCTATTGCGCTTCAACCGGCTTAAACTGCAATTCTCGCACATACACCGGCAGCGCTTCGCAAGTGCTGACCGCCTGGACGTTGCCTGCACGCACCACACGAATCATGGTTCGCGCATCGGGATAAACCTGTTGTGGCATTAAACCCAAGGTTTGGAGCGATGGCGGCCAAAACGGTGCATATGCATCGAGTCCAACGCCTGCGATAATGAGCGGTGCGGCAGACGACCACACCACGTCTTCTGCCGCACTGACGTGCTCAGTGGGCAGATCATTTATGTGCGTGAAATCCGCCCAATACACTTGCTGCATGCGCGCATCCAACATCGCCAAAACATGCGTGTCGGGCTTTAAATCGGTTGCGGCATGATACACTTCATTGGCAATGGCGGCCAAGCTACTGACGGGATACAGCGGCAAATCATGCGCATAGGCCAGCGCTTTCGCAATGCTGCATGTGATGCGCAACCCTGTAAAACTGCCCGGTCCACAGCCAAAGGCGATGCCATCCAATTGGCTGAGTGACAACGACGCCGCAGCCAGCAACCCCTCCACCATGGGCAACAAACACATCGCATGCTCGCGCACACTGTGTTTCTCGTCATAAAAGATGCTATCTCCAACGGCCAAGGCAACGGATGCTCGCTCGGTTGATGTATCAATCGCTAATAATGTCATCATGGGTTAATGCCAACTCGTTAATAAAGGTTAAAACCACTTGCTCGTCTCTTGTTTTTCGCATGGGCGGAAGGCTTGCAAAAATATGCCGCCCATACGCACGCCCTGTTAACCGGGGACNNATCAGCACACCGCGATCAGTGGCATCGCGAATCAAACGCCCGACCCCTTGTTTTAAGGCCAAAACTGCGTTGGGCAAGGATAATTCGTCAAACCCCGACAAACCCCGGGATTGCAAGTGATCCATTCTACCACGTATGACCGGATCTGCAGGGCTTGCAAAGGGCAATTTATCAATGATGACGCACGACAACGCTTCGCCCTTCACATCCACCCCCTCCCAGAAGGTGGCCGTGCCCAACAAGACCGCATTGCCCAATTCACGAAAACGGGCCAATAAAATGGGCTTGGCTTCTTCCCCTTGAATCAATAAAGGGTATTTAAAGTGTTTTCCTAACAATTGTGCCACCTGTTTCAACGCGCGATGGCTCGTAAACAAGAAAAAACAACGCCCGCCGCACGCCTCAATGATCGGCAAGGCACGCGCTAGCAATTCATCGTAATAGCGCACGTCTTTCGGATCAGGCAAACCTCGCGGCAAATACAACACGGCCTGTTGTTTGAAATCAAACGGGCTCGGCAAGCTCAGTGTTGGCACGTGGCCTAAGCCTAAGGGGCGCGTGAAACAATCAAACGATCCCGCCATGGTCAGCGTTGCCGACGTAAAAATATAAGCACAGGGTGCACGTTTGAGCAAATCATAAAATGAATCCGCAATATCAACCGGTGTAGAATGAAACACCAGGCTTTGTTTAAAGCGTTCCACCCAACGAATTTGATCCTGTTTGACGGATGCAAATGCGGTTAACAATCGGTGCAAGTCATCCAGGCGCGTCTTGCAACGAACCAAGCCCGGCCATTCGTCTAGCTCGGCATTCGCTAAACATTCAACCAGCGAATGGCTTAAGGCCTGCATAGCATCCCACGCCGTAATAAACGGTTTATTGCCGGCGACTTGCATCCAACTGAGGCGATCATCCCGTCCGGGCAGCGCCATTAAGAGCTGGTCTATGCGTTGATCAAGGGAGGTATTGAGCTGCTTCAATGGCTGATTGGCCAAGTCAAGCACCGGCCACTCACGTAGTAAATCATCCATGAGATCGCGATATTGCCGTGTGCCAATGCGTTCACCATGAAAATTCGCAGCAATGTCGGCCAATTGATGGGCCTCATCAAACACGACGGCATGAACGCCTGGCAGCAATTCCCCAAACCCATCGTCTTTCAAGCGCGAATCGGCAAAAAACAAATGGTGATTGATGACCACCACATCCGCTTCCAATGCGCGCTTGCGTGCCTTCACTAAGAAACAATCCTGGTAATATTGGCATTCGGCGCCTAAACAATTTTCAGCCGTGGATGTCACGTAAGGCCAGACAGCCGAATCTTCGGGAATTTCCGGCAATTCCCCACGCTCGCCATGGGTTAATTGGGACAGTTTTTCTCGAACCAATAAAATCTCATGAGCACACTGCGGCGTATTGAAATGCCCCTCTTCCGCATGCAATGCCGTGCGGTATCGGCACAAATAATTGGCACGCCCTTTTAGGTTTTGAATCCGAACGGAAAGCCCCAATGCACGCACCAACAGGGGCAAATCTTTTTGAAACAACTGATCTTGCAAGGTTTTCGTGGCGGTGGAGATCAAGGCTTTTTTGCCACTTAATAA
Source organism: Legionella sp. (assembly GCA_003507515.1). Classification (GTDB taxonomy): domain Bacteria; phylum Pseudomonadota; class Gammaproteobacteria; order Legionellales; family Legionellaceae; genus DDPF01. The sequence goes on along the minus strand of DNVL01000015.1, from coordinate 966 downwards.
ACACGGGATCAAGTATGCATAGGTTTTACCCGTGCCCGTTCCGGCCTCCGCAACGAGCATGGTTTGCGCACGAATAGCCGACGCGATGGCGCCTGCCAGTTCGGTCTGTTGCGCACGCGCCACAAAACCCGGGATTGCCGTTGTTAAACGGCCTGACTCCCCCAGCATGCGCTGACAATGGGCGACCGCATCGTCAACGACCTCTGCTATTTCTCCCACGTTTTTTGCAAATACTGCAACTTCCCATCGACCGTTTCCCAGGATTTCGCATCGGCTGGCGCATCTTTTTTAACGGTAATGTTGGGCCAATCGCTCGCCAACGCCGCGTTCAATGACAGAAACTGGCGCTGCTCATCCGTCAAATCATCTTCAGACACAATCGCATTCACCGGACACTCCGGCTCACACAGCGCACAATCGATGCATTCTTCTGGATCAATCACCAGAAAATTAGGCCCTTCATAAAAACAATCCACGGGACACACTTCCACACAGTCCGTGTATTTGCATTTGATGCAGGCTTCGGTGACGACGTGGGTCATGTCAGGTCTCTTGTATCGGTTAAAGGTGAATATCGGATTTTACCGGGGCAAACACGCCCCACCTTGATCAGCCTTCGCCGCAAAGGGCGATATGGGTCAAGGGTTGTTCAGGAATCCTGATTAGAAACGTGCCTCAGNNCCACACAGTCCGTGTATTTGCATTTAATACAGCTTTCGGTAACAACAAAGGTCATGATGCACTCATATCACAGAATTAAGGTGGGGTTTATTAAACCACAAGTCAGCATTCATCACAATTCGCCCTGCACACATCACCCAGAAATCTGCCGTTTTAATCCAACCGGCGTTAACGGCCGATGGGCCACATCTGGTTTGAAAAAGCCTTGCCGTCCCAACAACAGCCCCATGCCCAGATGATGACAGGATGCTGCGCGTTGGATCATGTGCGGTTGCGGTGATGGCG